>NZ_JAKTIM010000022.1:0-9661 GCF_027855455.1 Acinetobacter sp. AOR01_HL
CTGATGTTTTTTACGCTTCCATTCACCCTCACCTAAGAATTTCAGACCTGTAGAGTCAACGATTAGATACAGTCCATCACAACTTTTTTGATAGCTAATCACAATATCAATATGCTGTTGTCGTCTACAAATTGTAGTGTAGTCTGGCGCTATCCAATTTAACCCACAAAGATGGATGAGACTTTGAACAAAGCCAGTGACCATGCGTAAAGACAATCGGAAGAGAGATTTAATCATTAGGCAGCATTGGATAGCTGCGTCGGAGTAAGTTTGATTTCGTCCTTGTTTGCCTTTTGATGGGGCATACCATTGCGTAGCAGGATCAAACCAAATGGCAATATTTCCACGATTAATGAGAGCTCGGTTATATGAAGACCAATTGGTTGTGCGATAAATTTTAGGTGTCGACTTATTCATTTGAAAATTATATTGTGGAATAAGCCTTTAGAGATAGGTTTGTGCAACAAAGCCTCTCTGATAGAGAAAAATTCTCTAGAAGGCTTTAAATACTTTCTTGAAAAAAACGCAGATCTTGAGATCTGCATTTTTCTTTTCTAATTATTAATATTTTCTAAAATTAACATAATACACCTTATATGAAATTTAAAAATGGAGCTTAAAGCTCCATTTTTAAATAACTTTTTTTAAATTGCTAAGCGTAAATTCAGTGCTTTTACAACTTTAATCACAGTATCAAAACTAGGGTTAACATCACCAGAAAGTGCTTTGTAAAGACTTTCTCGGCCTAGACCTGTATCTCGTGATAATTGAGCCATTCCTTTAGCTTTAGCAATGTTACCTAAAGCTTTAGCAATGAATGCAGCATCACCATTAGATTCATCGATACAGGCTTGTAGGTAAGCTTGCATATCTTCTTCTGTTTTAAGATGCTCAGCACTATCCCATTTACGAAGTTTGATAGCCATTTACAGCTCCTCCTCTAAATCTTGTGCTAATTGTAGGGCAAGTTTTATATCTTTACTTTGCGTAGACTTATCTCCGCCTGCTAAGAGAATAACGACCCTTTGCCCTTGCTTGCAGTAATAAATCCTATAGCCAGGTCCAAAGAAGAAACGTAACTCAGAAACACCTTCACCGACTGGTTCAGTATCTCCAAAGTTCCCATCTTCAACCCGATCAATTCGGACTTGTATGCGTCTTTTTGCCTGTTGATCTTTTAACTTGGTAAACCAATCATCAAAGGCTTCTGTGGTATATATTGAGTACATAAGCAAAATGTATCCTATAGGATACGTTTTTGCAAGACATAAACTTGGTTCTTTAGGCCTGAGGCACTGAATTTCATATAACAGCCATTATGTTAAATGGACTTATTTCTAATAAATATTAGTAAGAGGGAAAAGATCATTTTTCTTAAGTAGGATTCAAGTTAATGTATATCTGACGGTATGAACCACGTATACCACCAATCATGAAAATCAGAGGGAAAAATTGACTCTAAAATAATAATTAATATGCAGTACATGGCAATATTTTTCAGCCAAGTTGGTTTGATATAGCGCAATGATTTCGGATAGCGAGTGATTTGCAACCATAAAGTCATGACAAATAGTACACTAGCAATACTGGTTTGAATAAAAATTGCAATATTAATACGGGGTAATACATCTTGTGGGCAAGCAAATAAATAATGACCCAATGAAATCCAGTTGGCTAATACAAAACTATGAATTATTGCGAAAGCGTACTCCACTTTACCTGTGTAAATTAAATCTACGGCACGATGAGCCATTAAAGCAATCGGTATCCAAAGTAATGCAACAATTTCCCGTGTGAGCCAAGCAGGTTCTGGGTATTGAAAGAAAAAATATACATTATCAAAGAAATGTAAAGCAGCAGCATAAAGTGTAATCCAAATCAAAGCTTTATAGACTTTGAGTAGATTAGAAAGGTCAAACTTATGTTCCATATTTATTATTCTCAAGGATCGTTATTAAAGTATTCTTTCAAAGGCAGTTACTACATTATCCCAGAGCACTTTTGAGTCACTACGGAAATAGCCCATATGACCAATTTTTGGTAGCGACTTGGTTAAAGGAATATCAATTAACTGAACATCAGCAGGGACTGTTCTAAATTTTGTGTAAGTACTTAATTTTCATTCATCCTACTGAGGATAATAAAAAGAGGTACTTCACATGGATGAAGCTACAATCAAAAGTATGGCAGCTGAATTAGCTAAAGGTTTAAAAATTCCTGAAGATTTAAACCAAATGACAGCCATATTTAAAAAGTTCATGATCGAAACCGCTCTGAATACTGAGCCTTCTGAACATTTAGGCTATGAAAAGCATCAACCTAAGAAAGGATCTAATGCACGTAATGGTTTTAGCTCCAAAACAGTTCTAACACAAGATGGGCAGCTTGCTTTAGATATCCCTCGTGATCGTGACGGCTCTTTTGAACCACAGATTATCAAGAAGCATCAAACATGCATTACTAGCATGGATGATCAAATTCTTTCGCTATATGCGAAAGGAATGACAAATAGAGAAATTGTTGCTTTTTTAAAGAAATGTACGATGCCGATGTATCTGCCTCCCTTATTAGTAAGGTGACGGATGCTGTCATTGAACAAGTGACAGAATGGCAAAATAGAACACTCGATAGTCTTTATCCTGTTGTCTATTTAGATTGCATTGTTGTTAAGGTTCGTCAGCATTCAACAGTAATCAATAAATCAGTTTATTTAGCATTAGGCATTAACCTGGATGGCCAAAAAGAACTTCTTGGCAGGTGGCTTGCTCAAACAGAAGGTTCCAAATTCTGGCTGTCAATCATGACAGAGCTTAAAAATCGAGGAGTGCAAGATATTCTTGTAGCCTGCCTTGCGAAGCAGCGCTTCTCAGGACTAAGAGGCTTTCCTGATGCGATAGCCTCTGTCTACCCTCATACTGATATCCAGCTGTGTATCGTACATGTTGTACGCAATAGCCTGAGATTTGTGAGCTGGAAGGACTACAAAGCTGTAACAGCAGGATTGAAGGCGATCTATCAGGCAAGTACAGAGGAAAATGCTTTAAAGTCCCTAGATATCTTGTGCGATCAATGGAATCACCAGTATCCAAAAATTGGAGAATC
Source organism: Acinetobacter sp. AOR01_HL (assembly GCF_027855455.1). Taxonomy (NCBI): domain Bacteria; kingdom Pseudomonadati; phylum Pseudomonadota; class Gammaproteobacteria; order Moraxellales; family Moraxellaceae; genus Acinetobacter; species Acinetobacter sp. AOR01_HL. The sequence continues at coordinate 3,103 of NZ_JAKTIM010000022.1, forward strand.
CTGGCGGGCAAATTGGGAAAATATCCGAACGATCTTTAGCTATCCTGCTGAAATACGTCATGCGATTTATACAACAAATGCAATTGAATCATTGAATAGCGTGATCCGCCATTCAACTAAAAAGAGAAAGATCTTCTCTTCTGATGATTCAGTGAAAAAGGTCATTTATTTAGCAACTTCAAATGCTGCTAAAAAATGGACCATGCCAATTCAAAATTGGCGTTTAGCAATGAATTGGTTTACGATTCAGTTCGATGATCGATTAAAAGATCATTTATAAAAAATGGGACTAACACAAAATAATTTACAGGCTCGTAGAAACATGAAAATACATTCTTTTGGTGAACACAATAACATTACTTTATCTAATAATTGTATTGAAGTTCGAGGTGCACGTGAGCATAACCTTAAGGATGTAGATGTTTCTATCCCAAGAAATGCACTTGTTGTTTTCTCAGGTGTATCGGGTTCAGGAAAATCATCACTTGCTTTTGGAACTATTTTTGCTGAAGCACAAAGAAGATATTTCGAATCTGTTGCACCTTATGCAAGACGCTTAATAGATCAGGCCGGAGTACCAGATGTTGATGCTATTGATGGTCTACCACCAGCAGTAGCATTGCAACAACAACGTGGTGCAAGTAATACCCGTTCTTCTGTTGGAAGTGTAACAACTTTATCAAGTCTCGTGCGAATGATTTATTCGCGTGCTGGTGCATATCCTGCCGATCAGCCAATGTTATATGCCGAGGACTTTTCACCGAACACTCCTCAAGGTGCCTGTCCTACCTGTCATGGTTTAGGTCACATTTATGAAGTTACAGAATCGAAAATGGTTCCTGACCCAACACTCAGTATTCGTGAGAGAGCTATCGCATCATGGCCACCTGCTTGGCACGGGCAAAACTTACGCGATATCCTAGTAACCCTAGGGTATGATGTTGATCGACCATGGAAAGATTTACCGCAATCGGATAGAGACTGGATTTTATTTACTGAAGAAACCCCAACAGTTCCTGTCTATGCTGGTTTAAGCCCCGCTGAGACTCAATCTGCACTTAAACGTAAACTAGAACCCAGCTATATGGGCACTTTCACTGGTGCTCGTCGCTATGTCCTTCATACTTTTGCTAATACCCAAAGTACGTTGATGAAAAAACGTGTTTCACGTTTTATGGAAGGAAAAATATGCCCTTCCTGTCATGGTAAACGCCTTAAACCAGAAGCCTTATCTATTACCTTTGCTGGAGTAGATATTGGTGAGTTTATGCAACTTTCTTTGGATAAGTTAACTTGCCTGCTTGAGCCCATTGTTCTAGGCAATTTCGACGCTCATGATGCTGGAGAAAAGACTAATAATAAAGTAACCCAACTTGATAGATCTGAACGAGCAACAACAGGTAGAGCAGTGCATTCTGTATCTCCAGATGTAAGACGTACGTCAGCACTTTCAGATGAAAAGAAAATTGCTGCGCAGCGTTTAGCAAATGGTGTGGTGGGGCGTTTAAATCAATTACGCCAGTTAGGTCTTAGTTATCTAACATTAGATAGAGCCACACCGACTCTTTCAGCGGGAGAGTTACAACGTTTGCGTTTAGCAACACAATTAAGTTCTATGCTATTTGGTGTAGTTTATGTACTGGATGAACCGTCTGCTGGATTACATCCTTCAGATAGTCAGTCATTATATGATTCTCTCGATAAATTAAGAGACGCTGGAAACTCCGTATTTGTTGTAGAGCATGATTTAGAGCTCATGCGTCGTGCTCAATGGTTAGTGGATGTTGGACCAGATGCAGGAGAGCAAGGTGGTAATATTTTATATAGTGGAGTACCTCAGGGTTTAAGTGAGATTTCAGCTTCACGTACTGCAAGTTATTTATTTAATAAAATCCCAGTTACTCAAAGTTATGGACGTACACCCTCTGGTTGGCTTGAACTTAACAATATTTACCGACATAACCTGCATAATATTGATGCTCGTATACCTCTTGGTGTACTTACAGCAGTTACAGGTATTTCAGGTTCAGGTAAATCTAGTCTCGTTTCTCAAGCTTTACCCGAGTTAGTACTTTCATATTTAGGCAATGAATCTGAAACTGAAAACAATAATGAAAATAATCCTTTAAATGAAGGAATGTTGGTTACCGAGGTTACACAGGGTTCTCTGGCTGGTGATGTGGAGGCTATACAGCGTCTGGTACAGGTTGATCAAAAACCAATTGGCCGTACTCCACGTTCTAATCTGGCAACTTATACGGGTTTATTTGATCATGTTAGAAAGTTATTTGCTGGGACTCCTGAAGCTCGCCAAGCTCATTATGATGCTGGACGTTTTTCGTTTAATGTGGCTAAAGGGCGATGTGAAACTTGTGAAGGTGAAGGCTTTGTCAGTGTAGAATTATTGTTTATGCCAAGTGTATATGCCCCTTGTACGACATGTCATGGTGCTCGATATAATGATGACACTCTGAAAATTCGCTGGAATGGACGTAATATTGCTGAAATATTAGGAATGACCGTCAATGAAGCACGTGATTTTTTTGATGGAGAGGTCTCGATTGCTCGTTCACTACAATTATTAAAGGAAATTGGCCTTGGTTATTTACGTTTAGGGCAACCAGCGACTGAACTATCTGGTGGAGAAGCGCAACGTATTAAATTGGCGACCGAGCTGCAACGCAATCAGCGTGGAAATACACTGTATATACTTGATGAGCCAACTACAGGTTTGCATCCATCAGATGTAGATCGATTGTTAGTTCAATTGCAGCGATTAGTCGATGCGGGTAATACCGTGGTTATGATTGAGCATGATATGCGTGCCGTTGCACAAGCAGATTGGGTGATTGATGTGGGACCAGGTGCTGGAAATGCTGGTGGGAATATTGTTGTGGCAGGAACACCAAAACAAATAACAGAAAATCAAGATAGCCGTACTGCTCCATATTTAGTTAATGAGTTAGTGAGTCGTGATACTAAACATTGATATTGCGAGTGGGTAGAATAAAACCTTAAATTAAAAGCCTGTAAAATCAATCAGATATTTTTTTTAGGTGGTGTGTGAGCATGAAATCTAAAATTTTTTTCAACTAAGGGCTTTGTTGCACAAACCTATTTCTAAAGGCTTATTCCACAATATAATTTTCAAATGAATAAGCCCGCACCTAAAATCTACCGCACAACCAATTGGCCCGCATATAACCGAGCACTCATGAGTCGCGGAAATATTGCCATTTGGTTTGATCCTGCTACGCAATGGTATGCGCCATCAAAAGGCAAACAAGGGCGAAATCAAACCTACTCCGACGCAGCCATCCAATGCTGCTTAATGATTAAATCCTTATTTCGTCTGTCTTTACGTATGGTTACTGGCTTTGTGCAAAGTCTGATTAAACTTTGCGGATTAAATTGGATAGCTCCAGATTACACTACGCTTTGTAGAAGACAAAAGCATATTGATATTGTAATCAGCTACCAAAAAAGTAGAGATGGGCTGCATCTACTCATGGGCTCTACAGGCATGGAGTTTCTAGGTGAGGGTGAATGGAAGCGCAAGAAACATGGACCTGAATATCGTCGCCAATGGCGTAAACTACATATTGGTATAGATGCCAAAACCCTGCAAATACGAGCATTTCAGCTTACAACCAATAATGTCAGTGATTCACAGGTGCTTGGTGATTTACTTAATCAGATTCCACAAGATGAGCGGATTGACTCTGTTTATACCGATGGAGCTTATGACACCAAGCAATGCCGTCAGGTCATTGCAATTGCAGATCGGCAAGCGCATGCGGTGATTCCACCTAGAAAAAATGCGAAACCATGGAAAGATACAAAGAGTAGCTCGCTAGAACGAAATGAATTACTTCGAACAGTTAAACGTTTAGGCAGGATACTATGGAAAAAATGGTCAGGCTATCATTGGCGAAGTTGGTTGAAACTAAGATGCATTGCATCAAATTATTAGGAGATAAACTCAGTGCAAGGAGTTTTGATAGCCAAGTCAATGAGATTCATGCACGTGTAGCAGTGCTCAACAGATTTACGGAATCAGGTCGACCATTTACCCAAGTTACGCCTTAAATTTGGCTCAATTAGGGGCGCTTTGCATTTCAAATCTTTGTGCAACAAAGCCCTTAAAAACAAGAAAAAGAGGATTGATAAAATGATGATAAAAAATAAAAAAGCGCCTGATGGCGCTTTCCTTTAATCATATTTATGGCGTCAGAATTACTTTACGACAGTCTTCTTCTTTTTTATCAAAAATACGGTAACCTTCCGCAGCATCTTCCAGTTTCATGCGATGGGTAATAATCAGATCTGGAGACAGATCTCCATTTTCGATATGTTCTAGCAACTGCGGCAAGTAATTATGCACATGAGTTTGTCCCATTTTAAAGGTTAAACCTTTGTCAAAGGCATCACCAAACAGGAAGCCGTGAATTGGACCGGCATAAACTCCAGGTACACTCACCACACCGCCGCGGCGGACCGCTGCAATACATTGTCTTAACGCTGAACCACTCGAACCTTCTAATTTCAGGTTAGTCATTACAGTTTCCAGCATGCTGCCTTTGGCTTCAAAACCGACCGCATCAATGACGGCATCGACTCCACGATAACCCGTGGTATTTTGAATGATAAATTCAGCGGCATCGACTTCATCAAAATTGACCGGAATCACCCCATAGGTTTGATGTGCGAAACTCAGACGATAAGGATGGTGATCGACCATAAAAATCTGCTCGGCACCGAGCATCCGCGCACAGGCAGCAGCCAGCAGACCGACTGGGCCAGCACCATAAATCGCCACACTGGAACCTCGACCAACTTGGGCATTGTTCACTGCTTGCCAGGCGGTTGGCAGAATATCAGTCAGGAATAATACTTTTTCATCAGGCAGGGAACCTGGCACTTTAAATGGTCCGATATTGCCCTTGGGAATCCGTACATATTCAGCCTGACCACCCGGTATACCACCATACAGATGGCTAAAGCCAAATAAAGCTGCCCCTGGTGGAATCTGTTTTTTATTGAGAATTGCACCACGGCCGGTATTGGTATTTTCACAGGCAGCCATTAGTTCATGTTCACAGAAAAAACAGTGACCACATGCAATCACGAAAGGAATAATTACCCGGTCGCCTTTTTTGACTTCTGTGACTTCAGGGCCGACTTCTTCTACAATTCCCATAAATTCATGGCCGAAAATATCGCCATCTTCAGTGGCCGGAATTTTACCCCGGTATAGGTGCAGATCTGAGCCACAGATGGCAGTCGCTGTCACCCTTAAAATGACGTCATCTGGTTCCTGAATCACTGGATCTGGAACGGATTCAACTCGTACATCCCGAGCACCATGATAGGTAAGAGCACGCATGCGGATTTCCTCTTTCTAGTTCAACATTAAACAGACTCGTATCAAGGCTGCCAAAAATAAAAAACACTTTTATTAGAGCCTTATGCACCAAGAAATCGCTGTAAATTAATGTATGAAATAAGACATCCGAGTGTTTAAAAAATAAACTTATATAGGGTTTACGTAATTAGTGACCTTATGTGTCGAATGAATAGAAAAGAGGTGGATCAGGAAATTTGAACAACACTTATAAGTGATATTTTGCTCCCCAAATGATGTTATAAACATCAATATATGGAGTATTTTATGGCACGTAGACCAAGAAGAAATCATTCAAATGATTTTAAAGCTAAGGTAGCACTTGCTGCGATTAAAGCAGAAAAAACACTTGCTGAATTGAGTGCTGAATTTGATGTTCATCAAAACCAAATTATCGACTGGAAAAATCAACTGATTTCAGCTTCCTCGCAAGCTTTCGATCAATCAAAAGCTCCAACAGAACCACCCATCGATCTAAAAAAACTACATGCAAAAATCGGTGAGCAGGCATTAGAAATTGATTTTTTAGAAGGTGTGTTGAAGAAACTGGGCCGCTTCAACCACAAAAGTTAATCGATGACTCACTTCAGATTTCAGTATCTAAGCAAGCTCAGCTGCTGAAAGTCTCCCGTGGTTGTTATTACTATCGCCCAAAACCTGTGAGTGCATCAGATCTGAAGCTGATGCGGTGTATGGATGAGTTACATATGCAATACCCTTTTGCAGGTAGCCGTATGATGCGTGATTTGTTGAATCGTCAAGGACATCATATAGGACGACGTCATACACGTACTTTAATGAAGAAAATGGGCATTAATGCGTTATATTGCAAACCAAATTTAAGCCAGGCTAATCAAGCTCACCGCAAATATCCATATCTGCTCAAAGGATTGGCTATTCAGCGCAGTAATCAAGTGTGGTCTACGGATATAACGTATATCCCTATGGCAAAAGGCTTTGTTTATTTATGTGCTGTGATTGATTGGCATAGCCGCAAGGTACTTGCGCATAGAGTATCGATTAGTATGGAGGTTACATTTTGCATAGAAACATTAAATGAAGCTATTGAAAAATATGGTCGACCTGAAATATTTAATACAGACCAAGGCAGTCAGTTTACCAGTGATGCATTTATTGATGTATTGAAATCAAATG
>NZ_JAKTIM010000023.1:0-15255 GCF_027855455.1 Acinetobacter sp. AOR01_HL
CTGATGTTTTTTACGCTTCCATTCACCCTCACCTAAGAATTTCAGACCTGTAGAGTCAACGATTAGATACAGTCCATCACAACTTTTTTGATAGCTAATCACAATATCAATATGCTGTTGTCGTCTACAAATTGTAGTGTAGTCTGGCGCTATCCAATTTAACCCACAAAGATGGATGAGACTTTGAACAAAGCCAGTGACCATGCGTAAAGACAATCGGAAGAGAGATTTAATCATTAGGCAGCATTGGATAGCTGCGTCGGAGTAAGTTTGATTTCGTCCTTGTTTGCCTTTTGATGGGGCATACCATTGCGTAGCAGGATCAAACCAAATGGCAATATTTCCACGATTAATGAGAGCTCGGTTATATGAAGACCAATTGGTTGTGCGATAAATTTTAGGTGTCGACTTATTCATTTGAAAATTATATTGTGGAATAAGCCTTTAGAGATAGGTTTGTGCAACAAAGCCATTTCGAAGTGCTGAGCAACCGCTCGAATAGATTGGCCTTCTTCAAGCTTGGCTAATATTTTCTTTCTAAAATGTATTGTATTGGTATCGGTATTGTATTGGTTTTTTTGCGTGCTTACTATACGTTGTCTGGGGCAACGGAAGTGTTTCGACCCGACTCTGGAACGCGATCCGCAGCGACGACTAGGCAATTCCGCACGTTGGCCTGATCAGGTCGCCCCGCTGCACCTTGTCTGAGCAGTCGACCTGCATCAATGGGGCGGGAGATCGCTGTACATTGAATGTTGATATTCTTTCCTGATAAGCGCAGTATCTTACAAAGTCTTGCAAGGATTTCCTTGGCCGGAACCGCAAAGCGACGCGATTGGAGAGGGCGAAATGAAAGCGCACCTACAGGTGATTTTCACGCTCGATGAATTGGCAGCGTACTTGAAAGTCGGCAAGCGGAGTGAGCGAGAGTCTTCAATTTTTCTTCTGGAGGTGTGACATGGACATTGATTTCAAGAAATTGGCTCCCTGGAACTGGTTCAAAAAGGAGCAGGAAGAACAACAGAGCACTGCCTCGCTGCCGGTGCAGCGCAATGACCTGCAGGTGTCGGGTGGGCCCGTCAGTCCCATCCTGCAATTGCATCGCGAGATCGACCGCCTGTTCGACGACGCGTTCCGAGGCTTCGGTTTCCCGACGCTGGCCATGCCACGCTGGCCGTCGGACTGGCCGGGCATGCTGAAGCCGGCGCTGGACATCCAGGAGACCGACAAGCAGTACAAGATCGCCCTGGAAGTACCCGGCGTCGACGAAAAAGACATCCAGATCACGCTCGACAACGACGTGCTGCTGGTGCGCGGTGAAAAGCGTCAGGAGCAGGAAACGAAAGACGGCGGTTTCCACCGGGTGGAGCGCTCCTACGGTAGCTTTCAGCGCGCTCTGAACCTGCCGGCCGATGCCAACCAGGACACGATCAAGGCCGCTTTCAAGAACGGCGTGCTCACGATCACGATGGAAAAGCGCGAGGCCAGTACGCCCAAGCAGGGGCGCTCGATCCCGATCAACGGCTGACGCGGGGCAGCGCGTTTTTCTCAAAAACCAAAAAGAAATGAGGCACCGTGATCGGCGGTGCCTCTTCAGATCAATCTTTACAGGAGTATCAGCATGGACAGAAAACAATGCCAGGTCTGCGGCCAACCCGCCACCGTGCGGGTGGAAGCCAATCTCAACGGTCGTCACAGCACCATGCTGTTGTGTGACGACCATTACCGTCAACTGGTGCGCCAGCAAAAGCGCACCGTCTCGCCGCTGGAAGCCTTGTTCGGCTCGCGCAGCGGCCTATTCGAGGACTTCCTCGGCAGTGACTTCTTCCGCATCGGCGACGACGCGACGCCGATGGCCGCCGATACCGATGACGTGGTCGATGCCTCGTTCGGCGAGCCCGCCGCCGCAGGTTCGGGTGCGCCGCGCCGTCGCGGCAGTGGTTTGGCCAGCCGCATCAGCGAACAGTCGGAAGCCCTGCTGCAGGAGGCCGCCAAACACGCTGCCGAATTTGGCCGCGCCGAGGTGGATACCGAACATCTGCTGCTGGCGCTGGCCGACAGCGACGTGGTCAAGACCATCCTGGGTCAGTTCAAGATCAAGGTCGATGACCTCAAGCGGCAGATCGAGTCCGAGGCCAAGCGCGGGGACAAGCCGTTCGAGGGCGAGATCGGCGTGTCGCCGCGCGTGAAGGATGCGCTCAGCCGCGCTTTCGTGACCTCCAATGAACTCGGCCATTCCTATGTCGGTCCGGAGCACTTCCTGGTCGGTCTGGCCGAGGAAGGCGAAGGGCTGGCCGCCAACCTGCTGCGCCGTTACGGCCTGACGCCGCAGGCGCTGCGCCAACAGGTCAGCAAGGTGGTCGGCAAGGGCGCCGAGGATGGCCGCGCCGAGACGCCGACCAACACGCCGGAACTCGACAAGTACTCACGTGACCTGACCAAGATGGCGCATGACGGCAAGCTCGACCCGGTGATCGGCCGTGCGCAGGAGATCGAGACCACCATCGAGGTGCTGGCCCGGCGCAAGAAGAACAACCCGGTGCTGATCGGCGAGCCGGGCGTGGGCAAGACCGCCATCGTCGAGGGGCTGGCGCAGCGCATGGTGGCCGGTGAAGTGCCCGAGACCTTGCGCGACAAGCGCCTGGTGGAACTCAATATCAACGCCATGGTGGCCGGCGCCAAGTATCGCGGCGAGTTCGAGGAGCGCGTGCAAAAGGTGCTGAAGGAGATCTCCGAGCACCAGGGCGAGCTGATTCTGTTCATCGACGAGGTGCACACCATCGTCGGTGCCGGCCAGGGCGGTGGCGAAGGCGGGCTGGACGTGGCCAACGTCTTCAAGCCGATGATGGCGCGCGGCGAGCTGAACCTGATCGGCGCCACCACGCTCAACGAGTACCAGAAATACATCGAGAAGGATGCCGCGCTGGAGCGGCGCTTCCAGCCGGTGACGGTGCCCGAGCCGACAGTGGCACAGGCCATCATGATTCTGCGCGGCCTGCGCGACACCTTCGAGGCGCACCACAAGGTCAGCATCTCTGAGGACGCGATCATCGCGGCGGCTGAGTTGTCCGACCGCTACATCACCGCCCGCTTTTTGCCCGACAAGGCCATCGACCTGCTCGACCAGGCGGCCGCGCGCGTGAAGCTGTCGGCCACGGCCCGGCCGGTGGCCGTGCAGGAGCTGGAGTCCGAACTGCACCAGCTGCGGCGTGAACAGGATTACGTGGCCGCGCGCAAGCAGTACGACAAGGCCGCCGAGCTCGGCAAGCGCATCGAGGCCAAGGAGGCCGAGCTCAAGAAGCTGATCGAGGGCTGGGAGCGGGAGCGGGCCTCTGGCAGTGCCGAAGTCAAGGCAGAACACGTGGCCCAGATCGTTTCGCGCCTGACCGGCATCCCAGTCAACGAGTTGACGGTGGAAGAGCGCGAAAAGCTGCTGCACCTGGAACAACGGCTGCACGAGCGCCTAGTGGGACAAGACGAGGCGGTCCGTGCCGTGGCCGATGCCGTGCGGCTGTCTCGCGCGGGCTTACGCGAAGGTAGCAAACCGGTGGCTACCTTCCTGTTCCTGGGCCCGACCGGGGTGGGCAAGACCGAGCTCGCCAAGGCGCTGGCCGAGTCCATCTATGGCGATGAAGGTGCGCTGCTGCGCATCGACATGTCCGAGTACGGGGAACGCCATACCGTGGCACGTCTGGTGGGGGCGCCTCCAGGTTACATCGGTTACGACGAAGGCGGTCAGCTCACCGAGAAGGTGCGGCGCAAGCCCTACAGCGTGTTGCTGCTGGACGAAATCGAGAAGGCTCACCCCGACGTCTACAACATCCTACTGCAGGTGTTCGACGACGGGCGGCTCACCGACGGCAAGGGCCGGGTGGTGGATTTCACCAATACCATCATCATCGCCACCTCGAACTTGGGCTCGGACATCATCCAGCGTCGGCTGAAGGCCCGTGACGCCGCCGGCGAGGAATACGAGAAGACCAAGTTCGAGGTGATGGACGTGCTGCGCGGACACTTCCGCCCCGAGTTCCTCAACCGCATCGACGAGATCATCGTCTTCCATGCGCTGGGCAAGGAGGAGATCCGCCATATCGTCGGCCTGCAGCTCGATCGTGTGGCCCGCAACGCCGCCAGCCAGGGCGTGACGCTCACCTTCGATCAGACGCTGATCGACCATTTCGCGGAAGAAGGCTACAAGCCGGAGTTCGGTGCGCGTGAACTCAAGCGCCTGATCCGCAGCGAACTGGAAACGACGCTGGCGCGCGAGATGCTCGGCGGCGGCATTGGCAAGGGCGATCACGCCAGCGCCCGCTGGGACGACAAGGCCGAACGGGTGGTCTGCGAGCGCCAGGAGCCACCCGCGAAGCCGGCCGAGCCTGAGAAGCCCGATGCCGCGAAGGCGGCCGAGCCTGAGAAGCCCGATGCCGCGAAGCCGGCCGAGACGCCGCCGAGCGACGCGAGCAAGCCTGCGCGCAAGAAGAAGTCAGCGGGCGGCGAATCTTGAGCGATGGGGGCTGTCGTGTCCGACCCCAACGGGCTGACATGGGCAGCCACCCTCGTGCCGCTGGCGGTCACTATCCCCACAGCGGGGCACACGGTCATCTTCAAGCGTGACCCTCGATCGGCCACGCTGTGGGTGCTGCTGATCGCGCTGTTGCCGCTGGGCGGTTCGCTGCTGTATGGGCTGTTCTGCATCAACCGTTACCAGCGGCGGGCGCGGCGGCTGTTTCCGGGGGCAGATCCTGCTGTTCGGCAGGACCTCACGCCTACGATGCCCCAGACCGTATCGGCGCCGTTTGCCGGCCTGGCGCACCTGGTGGGACGTGCCACCGGCCAGTCGCTGACCAGCGGCAAGATCGACAACGCCAAAGCGGAACTCGCCCGAGCACTGAACACCCTGGTGGTGACCTCGGTCGCCTTTCCTCTGACCGTGCTACGGGCCGAAGCCGCGATCGCAAAAGCTGAAAAGCTGGCCGAGACCGACAAGCGCGATGCCAAGCAGAACGAGGAGCTCAGCACCTTGCTGTCGTCCGTGTGCACGGAGATCGAGATGGCGCAGATCCTGGGTTATGGCAAGAAGGCAGACTTCAAACCCATCTTCGATCAGGTGAAGTTCATTGAGCAAAAGTCGGCTGGTGGCAAAAGCGGCAAGGGATGGTTCGACGAGTTGAAGACGCGCATCCAAAAGCTGTTTTGAGGTGATGAAGGGGCTGACTGCTCTGTCGGTCAGTCTCGCGATGTTCGCATTCAGCCCCAATAGATTCGCCTATTTTCACTATCTCATACGAGGTATATCACCATGAATGAGCAAACACCGAATCCCAATGCGACGAACGAAGGAATAAACGAACAGGCCGCGGTAAGCAGCCTTCCTGTCAGTCCAGAGGCCAAGCCTGAAGTCGTCACGGAGGTACAGCCTGAGGTTCAGAAGGAAACGGACTCGCAGGCGGCAGACAAACGTAAACAAGTCCTCGATGAGGCCGTCTCGGCCTTGTCGCTGACCAAATCAGCGCTGGCCGCACTTGACGGCAAGGACACTGCACGCGCATTGGCAACGCTGGCCGAAGTGACGGGAAAGCTGGAGCTGATCGTCGCGCGCGAACCCACGCTCGCCCTGGCCGGCGTTGATGTGCGCACCATCGTGCACGACTTGTTCGCCAACACGGAAACCATTGAGGCGATGACCGACGAGGCGCTGGATGCCCTCAAACATGGCGAGGTGCAACGGGCTCGCCACGTGCTGGCTTTGCTGGCCAGTGAAATCGTGATCACAGTCACCAACATCCCTTTGGCGTCCTATCCCGCAGCCGTGAAGGCAGTCGTGCCGCTGATCGATCAGGGCAAGATCGAAGAAGCCAAAGCCGCGCTGCAGTCAGCGCTCAGCACGCTGGTCGAGGAGCGCAGCGTGCTTCCGCTGCCCGTCCTGCGTGCGAAGCTGCTCCTGAAGCGCGCAGAGCCCCTGGTAGAAGATGGTCAGCGCAGCGAAGCATCCAATGAGCGCCTGGAGACATTGTTGAACGAAGCCCGGCAGCAGTTGGAAATGGCAGAACTGCTGGGCTATGGTAAAAGGAAGGACTTTGAGCCCCTATACGCTGAACTCAAGAAAATCAAGGAAAAGACGGGAGGGGGAGGCTGCGGAAAAGGCTGGCTCGATGAAGTCAAGGCAAAACTGTCCAAGTTGTTCTGAAACCGCTGGAGAGGGGGCGCATAGCGCCCCCTCTCTTGTCCCATGAGTGTTTGATTTTTTATTTTGTATAGATCTTTAGGAGATATTGCATGAACACAGATACCATCGCCAATTCCAATGCGGATGACCCCACCAAAGCACTGTGTTCGCTGAGCCAAAATTGGTGGCTTTTTGTGCTGCGCGGTGTCTTGGCATTGATTTTTGCAGCCCTCGCGTTCTGGATGCCACAATCGGCTCTGTTGGCCATGACCATCATGTTCGGCGCATTTTCCTTGGTCAATGGCGCGTTCAACTTGTTTGCAGCGGTGCGCCATATCCAGAAAAAAGAGCGCTGGGGCTGGCTGCTGTTCAGCGGCATTGTCGGCATACTTACGGGCGTCGTCGTCCTGGTTGCTCCTTGGGTCGCCACGATAGTCTTGGCTTCTTTTTTATGGGCTAGCGTGGGCTTCTGGGCGATTTTCACCGGTGTGCTGGAGATATCCGCCGCCGTTCGGCTGCGTCGGGAAATCAAGGGTGAAATCTGGCTTGCCCTCAGTGGACTGCTCTCGATTATACTTGGCGCTATCGTCTTGTGGATATTTTTTACCCGTCCGGTCGAGTCATTCGTGGCCGCAGGCTGGCTGTTGGGTTTCCATGCGGCAGTCTATGGCGTCACGCTTTTGTTCTTTAGTTGGAGTCTTCGCAAAACGCGCCTGGGGTAAGAGCGTGCCAAACCAAAATCTATGGATATGAGCATCCTCGATTCATACCTCCATAGAAATGACATCGAAGGAGTCATACATGCAGATGCAATATAGCTATCGAGCTATCGACAAAGAGTTTCATGAACCTTGGCAGAGAGCTTTGGGAAATGTGATCGAGCACGCCCTCAAGCCATTGCTCGACAAACACACTAAAGATTCAGCGCAACTTCAAATCATCCTTGATCGCGACAAGATCAAGCGGCAATTTCTGGCCAGTGGCTATATGCACCTGCCCGGCAAAAAGATTGTCAGCGTTACTGCATCACATGACGAGCTGACGCCCCTCGCGCAGATGCTCGCAAAGTCGTTGTTCCGTCAGGCCAAGAAGCATTTTGACCGACTGCATGCTCAGGATCAAATCAAGCGCAAAGCACGACGCGAGCGCTTGCGCGAGCTCAAGGTGCGGATTGCCGCAAAACCCGCATCAGCCGCCCATAAGGCCGAGGTGACCCGAATGCCTCTACTGTCGAAACTTGAGGCTGTCGCAAGGCGTGAGCTGGCTTATCTGCGGGCCGTCGGCGATTTACCGCGCGATTATCCGACGCTACGCGACGTGGTGGATGAAGCGATTGTCCGAGCTGAGGTGGAATGGCAATCCGTGCCGGGGGAAAAAAAGGCTTACACCGGTCTTTTGAAGCATCTGTTCGCCGTCCTGGATAACGAAGTGGCAAGCAGCCGGCAATTTGGCGAATTCGTTTCTCTGGACGCGCCGGTCGAACCGGATGCCCAAGACGTGGCCGAGGCCATGGTGGAAGAGGAAATCTTCGAATTTTATCAGCCCGATGACACACTCAAGCTGGCCGATATCTTCGCTGGCAGTCAGCATCCCGATGTCGCAACGATCGCGGAACAGGAGGAGCTGATTGATCGGTCGAGCGAGTTCGCTTTTGCATTTGACCTGCTGAAGGACATGCCGCGTTTGTGGCGGCGCATTTTTCTGCTTATCCGTGTGGACGGGCTGAATGCCAGCAGCGTCTCTGAAATCCTGCTGATTCCTAATAAGGAAGATGCTGTCCGAAGGTGGCTCATGCAGGCCGAAGCATTCATCGCTGCTCATCTGGAAGAGGCCGGAGTAAGCAAAAACGGGAACGATTGGCTCCAAGGCGTTGATTGGTCGGCATTGTCTGTGACCCGAAGCGAGGCAGCCTCACTGTGGTCCAAGGAGGCGAACCATGAAGAATGATCTTCACCTCGTCTGCCCGCATTGCCAGTCCATCAACCGCGTACCGACTGCGAAGCTATCGGAACATCCCAACTGTGGCCGCTACCAGCAGCCCTTGTTCACGGGCGAGCCCATCGAGTTGACCACGGCGACGTTCTCGCGCCACGTGGAGCGCAGCGATCTGCCGCTGCTGGTCGATTTCTGGGCGCCATGGTGCGGGCCGTGCAAGATGATGGCGCCACAGTTCCAGCAAGCGGCGAACCAGCTCGAACCGAGGATCTGGCTGGCGAAGGTGAATACCGAGGCTGAGCCCCACCTGGCCGCGCAGTTCGGTATCCGCAGCATCCCGACGCTCGCCCTGTTCCAGAGTGGGCGGGAGATCGCCCGTCAGGCCGGCGCGATGGGCACGCAGGACATCGTGCGCTGGACGTCGACGCAAGTGGGACGCTGACCGATGCAGGGCTTGCTTGGTGCTACGTTAATCCTGCTGGCGGCTTGCAGCCTGGCGGCGATGGCGACGGCGGCGTTCAGAGTGCCCGCCTTGCTGGGGTATCTCTCTGTCGGCGTTGTACTGGGCCCCTCAGTCATCGGCGTGATCGCGCCGGGGGAGACGCTGAGCTTTCTGTCCGAGCTGGGCGTGGCGCTGCTGTTGTTCATGGTCGGACTGGAATTTTCCCTCGGACACTTCTGGCTCGCCCGCAGGACAGTGCTGATGGCGGGCGCTCTGCAGATGATCGCCGTGGCCCCGCCGCTGATCCTGCTATTGATGTGGCTGGGGCAGCCCGGCCAGAGCGCCGTGCTGCTCGGCACTGCGGCGGCCATGTCGTCCACGGCGCTGGTCAGCCGACAACTGGCCGACCAAGGCGAGCTCACCACCCGCCACGGCCGCAGTGCCATCGCCGTGCTGGTCTTTCAGGACCTGGCCAGCGTGCCCCTGTTGGCCTTGCTGGCGATCTGGGCGCGCGGCGAGTCGCCGAAGATCGAGCATGTGCTGCTCGAAGTATTCGGTGTGCTGCTGCTGTTCGCGGCAGCGGCCCTCGCCTCGCGCCGTCTGTTGCATGGTCTGCTGGGCTGGGTGGCGCGGCGGGGCCACGAGGAATCGTTCGTGCTCGTCTCCTTGTGCGTGGTGGTGGCTGCCGCCGCCGCTGCGCACGCGGTCGGCGTATCCGCCGCCCTGGGGGCCTTCCTCGCCGGGATGGTGCTGGGCGAGAGCGACTTCCGGCACCACATGGAAAGCCACCTCAGGCCGTTTCGCGATGTGCTGTCGGGCCTGTTCTTCGTGACCATCGGCTTGCAGCTGGATGTCGCGCAGATCGTGGCAGCACCGCTGGCGGTACTGGGCTGGCTGTTGGCCTTGGTGCCTCTCAAGATGGGGCTGAACTTTCTGGCTCTGCGCGCAACCCGCCTGTCGGCGCTCGACGCCTGGCGCACAGGCATCGTGCTGGGGCATGGCGGCGAGTTTGCGCTGCTGCTCCTGGGCATGGTCATGCAGCAGCACTTGGTTGCCGCCAACGTGGTGCAACCGATGCTGATCGCGTTGGTGCTGAGCATGGGGTTGGCGCCGCTCCTGATCCGACACCATGACCGTTGGGCGCGGGCATTCAGCCGCTCGGGCGCACTCGGTCAGCCACCGCAGGCCGAAGAAGGCGAAGTCGCCGAGCGGGCGCGGTCGTTGCGCGACCATGTGATCATCTGTGGGGCGGATGAAGTCGGGCTGCTGCTGAGTCGAACGCTGCGTCTGGCAGGCGTGCCGCATTTGCTGCTGGAATCGGACCGCCAAAGGGTCGAAGCGGGTCGTGCGATGGGGGCGCCGGTGTCGTATGGCGATGCCAGTCGGCTCGACACCCTGGCCGCCGCCGGATTGGCCCATGCCCGTCTGGTGGTGCTGACGCTTGTTCGTCCGCAGACGGCCGAGCGCATTGCGCGAGCGGTCCTCGAACGCCGCCCGACCTTGCCCTTGGTGGTGGCCACTGACCGCGTAACGGATGCCCAGCTTTTGCGTAATCTGCCCAATGTCAGGCTGTACCCGTTGTACCTGGCTTTGGGACTGGGGCTGGCCGAGCAGGTGCTGTTGATGCTGGGCATCAATGCCGACTACGTCAACCGCCGGATCGAGGAATTACGGCAGACACTCAGTGAGTCAGGTGGGGATAGACCATGAACGGGCCGGCCATTGGGTTGATGGTGTCGCTACTTGCCAATATTGGCATGGCGGTTGCGCGTGGGGTTTTGCTCGTACCAATCGCCAGAGGCGCGACGAGCTGAAGCTTCGCCAACAAGCGAAAATCGACGACAACGAACGGATCGCCATCGCCCTGGAAGGCGCAGAATTGGGGTTCTGGGAATGGGATATCGCCACCGACAGCTTCAGGCTTTCTGCCCGCAGTCTGGCGATGTTCGGCTTCACCTCCGACGACGAGAAGATTGGCGCCACCCATGCCGCATGGGAGCTGACCTAAAAGTTTGGTGTTCGACATGAGCCTTGTTTTAATCTAATAATTGAAATGAACCAAATGCTTTATCGATTTGAACCATAGATTTAAAATGGAATCGGTTTTTTATGACTTATTTGGTTGTATTTTGATCTAGTTTTTCTATATTTTATGACTAAAATTATGACTAAAAGAAAATATAAAATAAGTCTTTAAAAATAAAGACTTATTAATCTAGTCATAATCTTGGTCACATCTTTCACCAAGGTTAAGTTTCATCCTAACCCTAAAAACAGAGAGAAACGTCGCGCGCTCTCCTATTCATAAAAAATCCATTTTATATCAGTATGTTGTGAGCACTTACACCCGAGACTGGATCGTTTTGCCTTTCATGGGAGAATGATTAAGGGCGCTAAAGTATCATCCTAATTTTCGCCCAGGCTCGAAAAATACGGTAAATGGTGAAAATAAAAATTCATCCTTTTCCGATGTTGCCCGTTCCAACACGTAAGCAGTCAGTCAGAAAAAACACATAGATCCAATCCCTAGCGAGCATTGAGCTCTCTCATCCGTGCCAACTGCTCCAACCCTTGGACGCCCTAAATGCTTACCCAAAAAAATCAACATCTTCTTTTAAAAACACAATCAAAAATGACTCCCTTATATCCATTTAACCTAAACAGCCTTCCCCCCACTGCACTAGCTAGGGCTCGTAGTTCGGCGCAAGGCTGAAGTCGCTTGACTGCTTCGCTGTGCAGATCCATGACCCACTTTCCATCAAACTCCCGGTTGTAGTTCCACAAGCATCTCGCGAGTCTTGCCGGCCCGCTCCACTAACAAGACCACAACATCTCCAACGTTCTTGTCGTCTAGCCGGGCCTGTAATGTGGTGACGTCGTCGACGGCGATACCGTCGATGCTGATAACGCGATCGCCGGGCACGATGCCGCCTGCGGTGACCTCGACGCCGACGAGCCCGGCCCTGTGCGCCACCGAGCCCGGCGTCACGCGCAATACGAATACGCCCTTACTACCGGTCAGCGCCTGCAGACGCGCGTTGAGCTGCTCATCCACCTCGATGCCCAGCGCCGGACGGATGTACTTGCCGGTCTTTATGAGTTGCGGCACCACGCGCATGACGGTATCCACCGGCACAGCGAAACCGATGCCAGCGGACGCGCCCGAAGGGCTGTAGATGGCGGTGTTGATGCCGATCAGCCGCCCAGCCGAATCGAGCAGCGGGCCGCCGGAGTTGCCGGGGTTGATAGCGGCGTCGGTCTGGATCAGGTGATCGATGGCAGGCCCGCCCCCTTCGCCGTCGAGGGTGCGGTCGAGCGCCGAGACGATGCCGGTGGTGAGCGTCCAGTCCAATCCGAAGGGATTGCCGATAGCGAACACTTTCTGCCCGACCTTGAGGTCGGCACTGGTGCCCACCGGCACAGCTGGCGGGCGCTTGAAGCCGACGCCGATCTTGAGCACGGCGATGTCGTGCTCGGGGCTGGCGCCCACCAGCGCAGCCTGATAATCGCGACCGTCGGCCAGTTTGACCGTGGCAGACGATGCCCCCTGGATGACGTGGAAGTTGGTCACCACGTGGCCGGCATCGTCCCAGATGAAGCCGGAGCCGGTGCCGCGCGGCACGGAAAAGACATTGCGCGACCAGACGTCACGCACCAGTTGCGCCGTGGTGATGTAAACCACCGACCCGCGCGATTTCTCGAACAGTTGGATGGTGGTCTGCTCGTCTGCCGCCAGATCACCACGCGGTGTCACCGTGCGCTCGGCCGCTTCGCGCGGACTGAACCAGGCTTCGATGGCAGGCAAGAACTGCCACAGCAGCATGAGTGCGGCGATGCAGCCAGTGATGACGAGCCAGCGCCGGATGAATCGGTCCGGCGCCGGGCGGCTGTTGAGATCGGGGTAGGTCATGCCATTCTCCTTGTTGAAATCAGCGCCAGACACCGCTGGCGCGCCAACGCGGTGGGCGTGGCGCCAAGGGGATGTCCGGCAGAAATGGGCTGGAATGAAGCGGTTGCGGTGCCATCGAATCAGCCAATTCCCGCAAGCGTTGGATGCGCTCTGGCGTCGCCGGATGCGTGCGCAACCAGGAGGGTTCCGGGTTGCCCCATCCGGGCAGCAGCCAGGCGCGACTCTCCCGCTCGATCTTGGCGAGCGCCAAAGCCAATCCCTGTGGGTCGCCGGTCAATTCGGCGGTGAGCCGGTCGGCGTCGAATTCGCGCACCCGCGACAAACCCAGTTGCGCCAGCAGCGCGAGCTGCGGCGAAACGGCCAGCAACAGCAGCGCCGGCCACTGGATAGCGACTGTGCCCCACAGTAAGGCCGGCAGGCTGAAGAGGAGCATGATTTGCCCCAACAAGGCCAGAAGATGGGTGAGCCGGCTGATGGAATCGGCCAGCCCCATGACACGCAAATCCTCGTTCGCAATATGCGCGATTTCGTGGCCGAGCACGCCGGTCAACTCGCGGAGCGTGAGGCTACGCAGCAGACCGTCGGTCAGCGCGATGGCCGCGTGATGCTTCGTACCGGTGGCGAAGGCGTTGACGACCCCGCTGGGCACGTAGTGCGGTACCGGCACGGCAGGCAACCCGGCCCGCGCCGCCAGTTCGCGCAACACAGCCCAAAGATCGGGCGCTTCATTCGGGTGCAGAGGGCGTGCGCCATACAGCCGCAGGGTCAGCCCGGAAGCCGCCGCCGGTTCGAGCAGCAGGGTGAACCCCGCGGCCGCCAGCGCCAGCCACAGAGCGCTGTCACCCAACAGCAGGCTGCCGGCGACGGCGGCAATCCCGAGCAGGGTCAGCACCAACAGCGCGGTTTGCAGGCGATTGAGCCAGCGATGCCGCGCGCCGGCAGCCTGCGCGTGGCGCCGATCACGATGGCTCATTTGGGCTTTCCCCAGCGGCCCGGTCATCGCGCTCGCGCAGCAGCCAGTAAGTCGCCCCGAGGGCCAGCATCGCGCCTGCGAGCGCCGCGATCTTGGCGGGGCTGGTCTCCGGGTCGAGGATCACGAACTTGCGCGCCAGGGCGATCAGCCCGATCAGGATCACCGTCTTGACTTGGATGATGCTATCGCGGCGCAAGGCCACCCGCACGATGGAATGCTTAAACTCCATGGCGATGAGCAGCGTCATGATCATGCCGAACACGGTCTGGAAGACCTTGTGATCGAGCGGATTGAACGCATCGATGACCAGCAGGCTGAAGACGATCGAGATCAGCTGCAGCAGCGAGACCACGATGATCACGGCAATGATTGCGGACAGCGCGAGCGCGATCACCTGTTCGAAGCGCTCGTAGAACGTCATCACTGCCCATTGGGCACGAAATGTTTTGATCGGGTCCAGTTGCTTTTCCTTCATCGCCATTCCTCTCAATTCTGAAATACTTGTGCGCCCACAACTTGGTTGCGCCCTTGTCTTTTTGCCTGGTAGAGCGCGCTGTCCGCCTGCTGCATCACCTGCTCGGAAGAGTTTAAGCAGACGTCAAGGGGGGCCACCCCCATGCTGGCGCTATAGCTGATCGACACCTCTCCACACACCACCGCTGTCGTCGCAACGTCTTGACGAAATCGCTCCGCCCATACTTGGGCGTCTTCAATCGATGCCGCTTCCAACAACACAGCGAATTCCTCCCCCCAATCCGGGCAGCCATGTCGGTTGCGCGAATGTGTTCCCTCAACCGTGCAGCAAAGTGCTTGAGCACCTCATCGCCGCACCCGTGTCCATATAGTAAGCACGCAAAAAAACCAATACAATACCGATATGAGTTATCCAATACATTTTAGAAAGAAAATATTAGCCAAGCTTGAAGAAGGCCAATCTATTCGAGCGGTTGCTCAGCACTTCGAAATTGATAAAAATACAATTGTCGAATGGAAAAAAGCGAATCGAAATAAAAAGAACTCGACCAAGAAAACCATCTAAAGTTGATGATGATGCCTTACGTGCAGATGTTGAGCAATATCCTGATGATTATCAATATGAACGCGCTGCTCGTTTTGGTTGTGGTATTTCTACAATTGGAGATGCGCTCAAGGATCTAAATATCACAGTTAAAAAAAGACCTTACTGCACCCGAAAGCAAAAACAGAACTCAGAGAGCAGTATTTAAAAGATTTAAACCGATTAAGGTATCAACACCCAATCATCTATCTTGATGAAAGTGGATTTAAATCTCATGAACATAGACCTCATGGTTATTTAAAACAGGGAAATCCTTGTTATGGAACATATAATTGGCAATGGCTTTGTTGCACAAACCTATCTCTAAAGGCTTATTCCACAATATAATTTTCAAATGAATAAGTCGACACCTAAAATTTATCGCACAACCAATTGGTCTTCATATAACCGAGCTCTCATTAATCGTGGAAATATTGCCATTTGGTTTGATCCTGCTACGCAATGGTATGCCCCATCAAAAGGCAAACAAGGACGAAATCAAACTTACTCCGACGCAGCTATCCAATGCTGCCTAATGATTAAATCTCTCTTCCGATTGTCTTTACGCATGGTCACTGGCTTTGTTCAAAGTCTCATCCATCTTTGTGGGTTAAATTGGATAGCGCCAGACTACACTACAATTTGTAGACGACAACAGCATATTGATATTGTGATTAGCTATCAAAAAAGTTGTGATGGACTGTATCTAATCGTTGACTCTACAGGTCTGAAATTCTTAGGTGAGGGTGAATGGAAGCGTAAAAAACATCAG
>NZ_JAKTIM010000024.1:0-101932 GCF_027855455.1 Acinetobacter sp. AOR01_HL
GGCTTTGTTGCATAAAGCCTTTGAAGGTAAAGTTTTCCTAAGTTGCTAAAATTTAGGTTACAACTTGGGTATGAGGTCTGCCTAATTCTGTAAATTTATTTAATACGGCTACACGTGCATGGATCTCATTCACTTGGCTGTCAAAATTCCTTGAGTAGAGTTTATCGCCTAATAATTTGATGCAATGCATCTTGGTTTCGACCAAACTTCGCCGATGATAACCAGACCACTTTTTCCAAAGGGCTCTTCCTAGACGCTTAACTGTTTTTAGTAATTCATTTCTCTCTTGCGAATGAACTTTTGTATCTTTCCACGGTTTCGCATTTTTTCTTGGCGGAATCACCGCATATGCTTGACGATCTGAGATCACTCGTCTGCAGCATTTAGTGTCATAGGCTCCATCGGTATAGACAGAATCTACTCGCTCATCAAGTGGTATTTGACCAAGTAAATCACCGAGCACCTGTGAATCACTGATATTGTTCGTTGTGAGCTGAACTGCACGTATTTGCAGCGTTTCAGCATCTATACCAATGTGAAGCTTACGCCATTGTCGACGATATTCAGGCTGATGTTTCTTCCGTTTCCATTCACCTTCGCCCAAAAACTTTAAACCAGTTGAATCTACGAGTAGATGTAGACCATTGCTACTTTTTTGGTAGCTAATCGCAATATCAATATGTTTTTGTCTTCTGCAAAGCGTCGTATAGTCTGGCGCTGTCCAATCTAATCCGCAAAGTTTAATCAGGCTTTGTACAAAGCCAGTGACCATGCGTAGAGAAAGACGAAATATGGATTTAATCATTAAGCAGCATTGGATGGCTGTATCGGAATAAGTTTGATTTCGACCATGTTGGCTTTTTGGTTGAGCATACCATTGTGTTTTGGGATCAAACCAAATGGCAATATTCCCACGATTAATGAGAGCTCGGTTGTATGTGGGCCAATTGGTTGTACGGTAGATTTTAGGTGTAGGCTTATTCATCTCAAAATTATATTGTGGAATAAGCCTTTAGAGACAGGTTTGTGCAACAAAGCCAATATAATATAAAAGCAAATAAATGGATATTTTTATTTTAATATTAAAAATCAATTTATTATATTTCCTTAAATTTAAAACATTTGATTAACTTAAATCAAACATATAAATCTTAAAATTATTTATTCCATTTAATTTTAATATTAAATTCCTGTGTTATTTATACTCTCTACAAAAGCCCTAGCATTACAGCTCGAATAGCTGCTGAAATTTTATTATTTACATTTAACTTTTGCATGGAATTACTGAGATGGAAATTTACGGTTCTTTCAGTTACTCCAAGAATCTGAGCTATTTCTGCTGACGTTTTGCCTTCGGCAGTCCAACGTAGCGCCTCTTTTTCCCTGTTCGTTAAATAAAGATTGAATTTAGCAAACTCTACATCATTTACTATTTTAGCAATGCTGGAATGCACTGTTTGAGTTAACCAGTACATATTCGTATATTGTGCTTTTTGCTCTTTTTCTGATAACTGGTCGTTGGATCTTGCCAGTGTTAGCATTCCTCGGGTCCCAATAAAATCACGGCTTGACTGAGCCCAACCGACATTTAAACCATAAGAACGCGCTTCCTCCCAAAAATCTTTTTCTGCCTGTGTCTTTGCAGATTGACTCGACCAAACAAGAGGTTGAAGTGATACCATACAATGCTGCACAGTTGGATCTATCTTCACATATTGCCGTTCCACATAACGTTTCTGCCATGCTTCTGGATAATTATTCAACATAATTGTTTTTGGTTCAGCAATAGATAAGGGTGATTGCATACCATAAGCGCAATAGTCAAATCCGAGCCTTGATGCGGTAGATTTAACGATCTCAAACAACTGGTATTCATTTTTTACCACCAAAAATGCTGATAATAAATCCTCTTGCCAACTTTCCATTTGCTCTCATTAGACTCCATTCACAGACTATTTTTTATTCGGTTGCATATTGTGAATCCAAGCAATCAAATTGAAGTGTAGGTCTAATCTTTTACCGTAATTTCCATAAAGTCCTTCAAAAATCTAAAAGATTCTGAAGTTGCTAAATATATTTTCGGTGCCTACTCTTCTATTAGAGCTCTCAATTAAAGATTTTGAATTCATCATCCAATTAACAACACTTTTAAGCCCAAAATGGTTGCAAATTATTCAGATAAACTAGATGTCTGAAAGCTTTCAAGGTTGTTATATTTCATGCGCAGATTATGCTTTAAAAATTAAAATTTATACGATGCATTTTATTCCAAAATATATATTTTTTTAATTTATAAAGAGGTCGACCACTTAATCTTTATAGTATGCTTTTATTAATTTAATTAAATAATATTGTCTATCAATTATTCGATATCTCCAATTTTCTTATTTTTTATATATAAAAACTAAAAATAATTATAATATTTTAAAAACCAATCAATTACTGTAGAAATCCCTATACTTGTAATTATTATTTGAGTAGTAGCAATATTGACTATGTAATAAGCTCCAACGAAGGAGTCTCTTTAAAAAAATAATTTTTACCTGAAAATCTCTCTAATAAGAAGAGCTTAAAGATGTGCTAACAAATTACAGTTAACCTGTTAAATATAACAGTATTTTATTGGCAAAAATTTATGTTATTTATTCATTAAATCTTAATTTAGGGTACTTAAGCAGGTAGCATGGTTAGCATACCCCCTCATTTCTCTATCTCAACAGATGGTTTTATTCGAATGAATGAAAACCAACTCATGAGTTATCCTCTCCAACACATCATCTCTACCGTTGAATCTAGACATACTGAAGCGTCTCAAATTTTCTATTATGGTTTTACTGAATGGGCAACTTCACAAACTCCAGCTATAAGTACCGGATGGGATTGGGAACTCATTGAGAATAATGGCATCACTACCGTAAAACGAGTGGGGTTACCTCGAAGCAATATCATGATTGTTGATGTATCTGGTCTGGATATCGGATTTGATATTAATGAAACATTACTCGAGAAAAAAATAGACACTTTGTTCTGGGAACCGTTTATTTATGCCCAAATCAATAAGTCCTTAACCAAGTCTTGATTAAGTCAAACCTTCTCTTAGAAACCTGTAAATTCTTACAGTTACCGCCTTTCCAGCTGTTCAGTAAAGTCACTTGAAAAATAAGTGGAAGCACTTGTAATGAATATTATTGCTGGATTTCAAAACAATTTTTCAGAAGGCTTATATACCAAATTTAAAAGTTACCGCTACAGGGTATTTGTTGAATATTTGGGTTGGGAGTTGAACTGTCCAAACGATGAAGAACTAGATCAATTTGATAAAATCGATACAGCTTATGTCGTGGCTCAAGACAGAGAATCCAATATCATTGGTTGTGCCAGACTACTACCCACCACACAACCCTATTTACTCGGGGAAATATTTCCCCAACTTCTCAATGGAATGCCTATTCCCTGCTCACCAGAAATTTGGGAATTATCAAGGTTTTCAGCCGTAGATTTTTCAAATCCACCTTCCTCTAGCAGTCAGGCTGTGTCATCACCGGTCTCAATTGCAATTCTGCAAGAAGCAATCAACTTTGCAAGAGAACAAGGCGCAAAACAACTCATCACGACTTCTCCTCTTGGAGTAGAACGTTTATTACGTGCTGCGGGTTTTCGTGCCCATCGTGCAGGTCCACCAATGACGATTGATGGATATTCGATGTTTGCATGCTTGATTGATATCTAATTTCTTATATAGGACTCATGCCTATCTTTGGGGCATGAGTCCTAATTTTTACATAGCAATCTATACATATGACCGAGCAAGATGAGTGCATATCAATCAATCTTGGTTTTTAGATTTAAGTTTGCTTTCTTATAATAAGTCTCATCCTTTTTATAGCTCCAATCACGCGGCATGAATGATGTCGATATAATCGCAACTACAGCCATACTTCCGATATAAAACATAATTAAATATGGATTGCCTTGCCCAATACTGAGTAGTTTAGTGGCAATCATAGGGGCTAAACCACCACCCAAAACACCTGCCAACTGTACCGAAATCGAAATACCGCTATAACGAATTTCAGCAGGAAATTGACGCGCAAAAAGCTGAGCTTGTGGCGCATACATAATCGGAAACACCACACCAATTGCCAAAACAATTGCCGTCCAGACCAGCACCGGATCTTTGGTATTGAGCATGCTAAAAAATGGATAAGAATAAAGTGCCAATACACATAGACCAAACATAAACATATTGCGTTGACCGACTTTATCGGACAAATGTCCGCATAACGGCGTCATAAATAAAATCACGGCTGCACCGCAAATGGTGGCAAACAAAATGTCTTGTCGTGGAATACCTAATTGTGTGGTGGTGTAAGCTAACGTAAAGGTTGAAGCAATATAGAACCATGCATTTTCAGCAGCTCTCGCCAAAATAATGGTGATGAGTTGCTTTGGATGGTTTTTAAAAACCTGAAAAGCCGGAACTTTGACTTCTTCGGACTGTTGTTTTACTTTTTCAAAGTCTGGTGACTCAGGCACTTTTACACGAATATACCAACCCACTGCCAGTAAAATAATGCTGGCAAGAAATGGTAAACGCCAGCCCCAGCTAAACAATGCTTGCTCAGGTAATAACGACACCAGTCCTAGTGCGATTGAGGCGAGCATTAAGCCCCCACCGGTACTGGCTTGAGGCAAACTTCCCCAAAACCCTTTACCACCTTCGGGTGCATGTTCTACTGCCATAAGCACGGCACCGCCCCACTCACCGCCCATGGCCATACCTTGAATAAATCGCAAGATCACCAAGCCAATTGCCGCCCAATATCCAATTGATTCGTAAGTCGGTAAGAGGCCAATCAGTACGGTTGGAATCCCCATGAGCATCAGCGTTAGCAATAACATTGACTTACGGCCAATCTTGTCACCAAAATGGCCAAAGACTAAACCACCAAGTGGACGGCCAATAAACCCAACAGCATAGGTTGCAAATGCTGCAAGCACACCTGTAAGTGGGTCCAGATTTGGGAAAAATAGTTTGTTAAAAATGAGGGCTGCTGCTGCACCATAAACAAAAAAGTCATACCACTCAATCGTGGTGCCGACCATGCTAGAGATGCCTGCTAATCGATGTGACGACTTTTTAGGATGTGAACCGTTTCCATGTATTGTTTGCATCGTAATGTCCTTTTTAGATTTTCTTGTTTTGTCTTTTTATGCTTATGATCTGTCCTGACCATAAGCATGTTCAGGTCTCGCTTGATCTCCTTAAGCTTTTTATGTGTTTAAAAAATGGTTTAGCTTAGTTTTTCTAAAATTTGTTCCAGCTCAGGATTACGTTCTTGCCACCGTGGTTGTTTATCTTTATCAACAATGAGCGCACGAACGCCCTCAATAAAGTCACCATGCTCAAACCAGATATCCTGTAAATCACGCTCAAGCTGCATACACTGCTGTAGTGAAAGTCCACGGCCTAAATGTTGCAGTTTCAAGCTGGTTTGTTTGGCAATAAATGAACGCTGCTGCAAAATACTAAGCATTTTACTCGCCCAAGTCTTTAAGCTCTCATCCTGTTCATTTTCAAGGCTTTGTTCGATCTCATCTAAATGCTGATATCCGAAGTGTTTACGGATACCTTCTGCCAACTGTTTGAGCTCACTTTCAGCAGGACGAGTAATAAATCGGGTAATGATGTGTTCAATTCCCTCTTTGCTTAAACTTGGCGCTTCAACGAGAGCGTCTTGTAAAGCTTGTAACTGATCGCTTGGCACATGGTAGTCAATTAAGTCGAGATAGAGCGCATCGCTACTGCTGATCTGCTCACCCGTAATTGCCATATAAACGCCAATATCATCAAGGCGAGACAGGAAATGAGTTGCGCCAACGTCCGGGAAAAAACCAATCGCTGTTTCAGGCATGGCAAATCTGGACTTTTCACTGCTTACCACAATGTGACACGCCTGAGCCAAGCCAAAACCACCACCTAATACATAGCCATCAAGCACAACGATGATTGGCTTTTCATATTCGCGCAGTGTATTGAGCATTTTATATTCGGCACTAAAGTAGCCTTTGTAATCGGCTGTGCCATTTTTATAGCTGTCGTAGAGATAGCGAATATCGCCACCTGCACAGAAGGCTTTTGGGCTATTTGATTTGATTAAGATCGCCTGAACAGCAGCATCATTTCGCCACAACTCCAATTGGGCGCCAATTCCTTCAATCATATCTAGCGACAATGCATTGAGATGAGTCACACGATCTAAGGTGATCACGCCAAGCTTACCTTGTCGCTCAATCATTAAGTGATTTTCTGTATTCATTTTATTGATCTCTTACTGATTTTTAAAATTTGCCTGCCGTTTTTCAACAAATGCCTGCATGCCTTCTTTTTGGTCCGCAGTTGCAAAAATGGAGTGGAACATGCGGCGTTCAAAACGTAAACCTTCGGTGAGATTCACCTCAAAAGCTCGATTAATGGTTTCTTTGAGCATCATGTTTGCAGTTAAAGACCGTGCTGCGATTTTTTCAGCGGCTTGCAAGGTTTGTTCAAGTAATTCTTCTTTACTAAACACACGTGCAACCAAACCACTTTGTTCTGCCTCTACTGCACCCATTTGACGAGCGGTAAGGCACATTTCCATTGCTTTAGCTTTACCAATGGCATGGGTTAAACGCTGTGTCCCACCAATACCTGGTATTACCCCTAAAGTGACTTCGGGTAAACCAAACTTGGCGTTATCAGCACAATAAATAAAGTCACACATGAGTGCTAATTCACAGCCACCACCCAATGCATAGCCACTCACCGCAGCAATTAAAGGTTTACGGCGCTGTGCAATACGGTCTGCAAGATGAAAAAAGTCATCTAAATAAATATCGGGAAATGCCAAATCAGCCATTTCTTTAATGTCAGCCCCTGCGGCAAAAGCTTTTTCAGAGCCTGCCAATACGATACAGCCAATTTCGCGGTCTTTTTCGAGTTGATCTAATGCCTGATTAATTTCACTAATTAATTCACTATTTAAGGCATTGAGCGCTTGAGGGCGATTTAATGTAATCAATCCAACCCCATTACGCTTTTCTAATAAAATACTTTGCCACTGCATTATTTATTCCTTGTTCTGGTTTTATAGACTACGTGCGATGACTAAACGTTGAATATCACTGGTACCTTCGTAAATTTGGCAAATACGGGCATCACGATAGATACGTTCAATTGGAAAGTCTCTGAGATAGCCATAGCCGCCAAACACTTGTAGCGCGCTCGAGCATACTCGCTCAGTCATTTCTGAAGCAAATAGCTTGGCCATTGAAGCTTCATTCAAACACGGTTGACCTGCTTCTTTTAAGCGTGCAGCGTAGTGAACCAACTGTCTCGCTGCTTCGATTTCTGTTGCCATGCTAGCAAGACGAAATGCGATGGTTTGATGCTCAAAAATTGGTTTGCCAAAAGTAATACGCTCTTTGGCATAACGAGTTGCTTCTTCGAGCGCCGCACGTGCTAGACCGACGGCTTGTGCCGCAATACCAATACGTCCACCTTCTAAATTGGCGAGAGCAATTTTCAGGCCTTCACCTTCTTTACCCAGCATGAGACTTTTATGGATGCGTACATCTGTTAGAGCAATCTGACACGTATCTGAAGCATGCAGACCTAGTTTTTCTTCAACACGAATCACTTCATAACCCGGTGTCTCGCGTGGAACTAAAAAGGCACTAATCCCCTTTTTACCTGCGCTCGGATCGGTCACAGCAAATACGATAATGACGCCAGCATTATTACCCGAGGTAATAAACTGCTTGGCACCATTTAAAATGTAATCGTCACCATCTTTTACCGCACGGGTCTTGATGGCTGCTGCATCTGAGCCAGTATGCGGTTCGGTTAAGGCAAAAGCTCCTATCATTTCACCTTGTGCCAAAGGTTTTAAAAAGCGCTCTTTTTGCTCGTCGGTCCCAAATTTTAAAATAGGCACACAACCAACCGAGTTATGTACACTCATAATGGTCGAGGTTGCACCATCCGCTGCTGCAACTTCCTCGAGTGCCAGTACATAGGCTAAGTTACCCGTGTCTGAACCACCCCATTCCTCTGAAACAAGCATTCCCATAAAACCGAGTTGTCCCATTTGAGTCAGAGTTTCTTTTGGAAAAGTTCCATCTCGATCCCAATCACTGGCATTAGGCTTGATTTGTTCTTGGGCGAAACTTTTCGCCATATCACGAATGAGTAATTGTTCTTCGGTAAATTGCATTATTATTTCCTTTACCCTGCTTTAGCTTGTTGTTTAGCAATTTCTTGATTACGCAATAAAAAGCGCTGAATTTTGCCACTTGGAGTTTTAGGTAATTCACTCACAAATTCAACTAATCGTGGGTAAGCATGAGCAGAAAGTCGTCTTTTAACAAACTGGCTGAGTTCTTCAGCAAGCACATCTGAAGGTTGTACGCCCGCAGCTAAAATTACAAAAGCCTTAACCACTTCAGTGCGATCCGGATCAGGCACGCCTATTACTGCGGCTTCAATCACAGCGTCGTGTTCAAGTAGTGCGCTTTCTACATCGAAAGGTCCAATACGATAACCCGATGTGGTGATCACATCATCGCTACGGCCGACAAAGCTCATACTGCCATCGGCATGGAGTTCGGCAGTATCACCCGTTAAATAATAATGACCAACAAATGGCGATTTTCGACTTTCTTTATAGCCACCAAACCACATCATTGGAGACTGGCTAATGTCGACTGCTAAAATTCCCGGTGTGTCTGGCGGAAGCTCTTCACCTTGTTCATTAACAATCGCAACACGATAGCCCGGACTTGGAAAACCTGCTGAACCAGCATGAATTTCATGTTTTAAACCATGATGATTACACACCACCATGCCTACTTCAGTTTGCCCGTAGTGGTCATAAATTGGAGCATCAAGGACTTGTTTAAACCAACGAATTACTTCCGGATTTAGCGGCTCTCCTGCACTACTCACCACACGGAATTGTCCTTTTAACGGCGCCATTTGTGCTGGGTCAGCTGCCATCATCATGCGGTAAGCAGTTGGTGCACCTGCCAAGTTGTTAACTTTATAATCTTTCACAATTTGGCATAGGCTATCGGTACTAAAACCGCCTTCATAGAACAAAGTGGCATGGCCTAAAAATAACGGTCCAGTAATCGCATAGTACAACCCATACGCCCAACCCGGATCTGCAATATTCCAGAATGAATCCTCTTCGGTTAAACCAATGGCATCTTGCATATAGCGACCAAAAGCAATCAGTGCTTTTAGTGGCACTTCCAATGGTTTCGCTGGTCCTGTAGTGCCAGACGTAAACATAAGCAAGAAAGGATCTTGGATGTTACGCATCACCAGATCACATTGATCGGACTGCTGCTTCACTTCATTCCAGAAATTAAAATCACCTGCTTTAAGCGGAGTACCTTGTGCGTCGGCCACTGTCATAATTGCAGGGCACTTTTCAATTTCGTCGAGCTTGCTACGGTTACCCATATCAGTCACCACCAGCTTACTTTGAGCAAGTTGAATACGGTGCTCAATCGCTTTGGGACCAAAGGCAGTAAATAGGGGTTGGTACACCGCACCAATTCGCCAAGCTGCCAAAATGGTCACGATCAGTTCAGGTGTTCTTGGCAATAAGCCTGAAATACGGTCTCCCGCTTTCACACCTTGTGATTTTAAAAAGTTAGCAAACTGACTCGACCATTCTTTTAGTTCACGGAAGGTATATTGTTCTTTGCGACCGTCTTTTCCTTGCCAGTACAGCGCGATCTTGTCGCCATCTGCATGTCTATCACAACATTCATAACATGCGTTCAGTGCATCGAGTGAACCTGACAACATCTGTTTAGCAGTGCTTTCCAAATCGAAAGCCTGTACAGCATTTTGATAATCCATCATATCTTTTCCCTCAGTCCGGATTTGTTGTTATTCACGACAGGGTTTGATTTATTCGTTTAAAGCCATCCTTTGGCTTTACCGTTATGCCTCTTGTGGCAGGTATTGCTGAATAATGCTCGAGAAATCGAGATGAGCATTACCACGCATACACATTTGCTGATAAAGCTGTTGTACCATGCCACCTAATAAAACCGGCTGTTTCACTTGGCCTGCGGCTTCTACAGCGAGTCCTAAATCTTTTAGCATTAGCTGTGTCGCAAAACCGTCTTGATAGCCTCGAGATGCGGGCGCATTTTCATTAATATGTGGCCATGGGTTACACACATCCGAACTCCAGCAACGGCCACTTGAAGTATTAATTACACCTGCCAATGCTTGTGGGTCGATGCCTAGCTTCACACCGAGTGCCATGCCTTCGGCCACCGCAGCCATTGAAATTCCTAAAATCAGGTTATTGCAAATTTTGGCAATTTGACCTGCCCCTACATCACCACAATGGACAATATTTTTGCCCATATGGCTGAGCACAGGTTTCACCTCATTAAAGGTTTGTTCATCGGCACCGACCATGAAGGTCAAGGTTCCTGCTTGAGCACCAATGGTTCCACCAGAAACGGGTGCATCACAAATTTTAATATTTTTGCTATGTGCAACAGCAGCAATGTCTTTAATGGTTTGCGGGTCAATGGTGCTGCTATCAATGCATAAGCTACCTGCTTTTAGCACTTCCAAGACACCATTTTCACCCAAGTAAACCTCTTTAACATGCTTCGCCGCAGGCAACATGGTAATGACTACATCTGCTTGTTTAGCTGCATTCTGTGGGCTGTCGCAGACCACACCACCTGCCTCGGCGAAGTGCTGAATAGCAACTTCACTGAGGTCGTAACCATAAACTTTGAGTCCGGCTTTTAGTAGGTTTTGGGCCATTCTGCCGCCCATATTACCTAGACCGATAAAGGCGATATTCATCCGTGATCCCCTTAACGTAAACTAATGGTTGTATTTACACCGCCAACTTCATGGCTATCTTCAAACCAGCGACTGGTAATCGTTTTGGTTTGGGTATAGAACTGCACAGCCTGTTTGCCGTATGGTCCTAAATCACCTAGTTTTGAGCCTCTTGAGCCGGTAAAACTAAAGAAAGGCACTGGTACAGGAATTGGAATATTGATACCGACTTGGCCAATATCGATGAGGTTTTGGAAAGTACGTGCAATGGCACCGCTTTGTGTGAATAGACCTACACCGTTACCAAATGGATTGGCATTGATCAAAGCAATCGCTTCATCGAGTGTATCGACACAAATAATTGAAAGTACCGGGCCAAAGATTTCTTCTTTATAAATACGCATGTCGGTATTTACGCCACTAAAAATCGTGGCACCCACAAAGTTACCTGAATCATAACCTTGTACTTGAACATTGCGACCATCGAGTAGTAACTCTGCACCTTGCTCAACACCGCTATTAATCAAGTCAATTACACGCGCTTTGGCACGTTTTGAAATCACTGGACCAATGTCAGTATTTGGTTCATGACCTGCATTTACTTTTAGAGTTTTGGCTTTTTCAACTAACTCTTGAATCCACTGTTTACTATCGCCAACCATCACTGCAACCGACAATGCCATGCAGCGTTGCCCAGCAGCACCAAACGCTGCACCTACTAAAGCATTTAAAGTTTGTTCTTTATTGGCATCCGGCATCACAACCACATGGTTTTTTGCACCCATCATGGCTTGCACACGTTTGCCATGCTGCCCTGCAAGGTTATAAACATGTGTTCCAACCGCTGTTGATCCTACAAATGAAATCGCTTTAATGTCTTTATGGGTACACAAACGGTCAACCACTTCTTTACCGCCATGCACAACGTTCAGCACACCTGCTGGAATACCTGCTTGAATCGCAAGTTCAACCAACATCATGGTTGATAACGGGTCTTGTTCTGATGGTTTTAAAACAAAGGTATTGCCGCACACAATTGCCATTGGGAACATCCAAAGCGGAATCATGGCAGGGAAATTAAACGGCGTAATACCCGCACAGACACCCAAAGGTTGCTGCAAGGTATACGTGTCTACACCACGCGCTACACCTTCGACATATTCACCCATTTGCAGAGTACCAACTGAACAGGCATGTTCAACCACTTCTAGACCACGTTGAATATCGCCTTCGGCATCTGCCAAGGTTTTACCTTGTTCAGCCGTTAGTACTTGGGCAATCTCTTTCATGTTGGCACGAATCAAGTCTTGCAACTTGAGCATGATGCGCATACGTGCCTGAATTGGGGTTTGACGCCAAGAAGCAAAAGCATCTTGTGCAGCTTGAATAGCAGCGTCGACTTCTTCAACCGTTGCAAAAGGCACGCGGCCAATCACTTCCTGAGTTGCAGGGTTAACAATGTCTTGCCATTCTTGTGTTTTAGATTCGATAAACTGTCCGTTAATAAGTAATTTAGCGGTGTCCAATTCGATTTTCTGGATTGTGTTCATAACCTCTCCGTAGGTCATATTTTTATTGTGTTCAGTTATTAGAAAATACTTTTCTATGCATTTTCTTTATTCAGGTTTTATTTGAGACTAACAAAGAAATCTTTGACCACCAACGCAAATTCATGCACGATTGTTGTGCAAATATGCACAGGGACAATAACAAAAATGAAAGTGGATTGGGATCATCTACAGTTTTTCCTGGTTTTAGCACGCACTAAAACCCTAACCAATGCTGCACGTATTATCGGTGTCGAGCACAGTACGGTGGCTAGACGGATTCAGGCTCTAGAACTTGCTTTAGGTACTACGCTATTTAAACGTGAAGCAACGGGCTATGAGTTAACTCTCGAAGGGATGGCACTTGTCCCTCGAGTTGAACAAATGGAACAAGCTTTCTTACAAATTGAAAAACCACATCAACCTTTGCAAGGTCGTGTGCGAATTGGCACACCTGAGGGTTTTGGAACTGCATTTTTAGCCCGCTTACTGGCTGAGTTCTCCATACAGTATCCGCTGCTTACCATCGACCTGATACCCGTACCAAAAATGATTAAGCTCTCGCACCGTGAGGCAGATATTGTGGTGTCGATTGAACGCCCAACCTCAGGGCCTTATATCATTACGCGCTTATCTGATTACTGTTTAAAAATTTATGGTAGCCAAAACTATCTAGCGCAAAACCCACCAATTCGCCGTCTGGAAGATTTAACCCAGCACCGCTTTGTGAACTATATTGATGATCTGGTGTATAGCCCCGAGCTATATTGTCTAGAACGCTTACCTTTAAAGCTTAACGCGAACTTTCGCAGTAGCAGCATTTTGGCGCAACAAATTGCGGTCAGCGCAGGCGCAGGTCTTGCAATTTTGCCCAAGTTTTTGGCAGATGATAAGCCTGAGCTTGAAGAGGTGTTAGAACAACAAGTTCGTTTTACCCATACCTTCTGGATGCTGACCTTCGTTGATTTACAGCATGAGCCGCGCATTAAACTGGTCTGGGATTACTTGCGTAAACAGGCCGATAAATACCAACATTTACTGGTTGATTAAATAATAAATAAAAAGCCAATCATATGATTGGCTTTCTGGTAAATCGAGACAGGTTAATTAAAAGATTTCTTGACCTAATTTTCTCATACGCGGTTTATAGAACACATAATAGGTCACGCTTAAAACCACTAACCATACTGGGCTAACGTATAGCGCTTTTAAGGTATCTGGCTCTAATGCCAAAATCACCAAGGTAAACAAGAAGAATGCAATAACGGCATAAGCCATCAACACACCGCCCGGCATTTTAAAGGTAGATGCTGCATGTAACTCTGGGCGAATTTTACGATAACGTAAATAACACGCCATGATTAAAATCCACACGCTAATGAATAAAATCACACAGAGCGAACTTGCCAAAGTAAATGCTTCCATTGTGTTTGGAACAAAGTACTGAAGCACTGCTCCGCCCATAATGAAAATACATGAGAAGATTAAACCATTTGACGGTACAGCACGTTTTGATAAACGTCCCAAAACACTCGGTGCCTGACCATCTTTTGATAAACCAAACAACATACGGCTCGTTGAAAACACGCCACTGTTCATCGAAGACATGACCGAAGACAGCACAACCAAGTTCATGATAATTGCTGAAATCGGAATACCTGCATTTAAGAACAATTCAACAAACGGGCTTTTATCGGCACGAATATGATCCCAAGGTGTTACAGACATCACCACAAAAAGTGCTAACACATAAAACAGAATAATACGTACCGGAATCGCGTTAATTGCTTTTGGTAAGTTCTTCTGAGGATCTTTCGTTTCAGCCGCAGTGGTACCAATCAACTCAACACCAATAAAGGCAAATACGGCAATCTGGAATCCGGCTAAAAATCCACTTACACCTTTTGGAAACAGACCACCATGCGACCAGACATTACTGATGCTGACAACGTCACCATGAGGAGCTTGGAAGTGGGTTAAAATCATGTAGCCACCCACACCAATTAAGCCAATAATTGCCAAAATCTTAATGAGTGCGAACCAGAATTCTACTTCACCAAACAACTTGACCGTAAGCAAATTAAGTCCTAACACGAATAGTACACAGCCCGCACTAATCATGGCCTGTTGCATTGGTGAGAAACTGGCACCCTCGGGCAACCAGAAACTTAAATAATTAATAACTGCTGATAGATCGGCAATACCGACCAATACCCAGCCTAGCCAATAGGTCCAGCCAATATAATAGCCAGCCCATGGGCCGATTAAGTCATATGCCATATCAACAAATGACTTGTAATGTAAATTAGCAAGCAGTAATTCACCTAATGCACGCATAAGGAAAAAGAACATACCGCCAATTAACATGTAAATAACGAGAATCGAAGGACCTGCGAGGGAGATGGTTTTGCCCGAGCCCATAAATAGACCCGTACCGATTGCACCGCCAATTGCAATGAGCTGTAAATGGCGATTACTTAATTTCCGTTGTAAATGATCAGGGGAACTTGCCTCATCTGAATGATGAACCATTGTCATATTAGAAGTCCTTTTTATATTTGCTTAATTTCAATCAGCAACATATAGGGAGAAAACGAACCGTATATCGTGGGTTGCTGAGTCTATACATCGGGACAAGATGTTCAAGTATATTTTTTCCTTAATTGATCTATCTTTTATCCCTATTTTTTTAAATTGCGTTATTTATGTACTGCCTTCACGGCAATTTTAATTATCCAATCTCAATTCACCAGATGAGCCGAAGTGTAGCATGCGATATTGTTCGATGTCGCTTTACCACCCCCTCCAAAACTGCACTGATGACTCAAAAATAAACAATATTATTCCGATAAAAAACCTAAAGAAAATAATAAAAGCCAATCATGTTCGATTGGCTTTTTAATAAAACTTAATGGTCGTTGACGAGTTCACGTCCTAGTCTTTTCATGCGCGGTTTATACAGCACATGATAAGTCACACCTAAAATGATCAACCATACTGGACTGACATATAGCGCTTTTAAGGTATCAGGCTCTAATGCCAAGATCACCAAAGTGAAAAGCATGAATGCCAAAACAACATAACTCATCCAAATGCCGCCCGGCATTTTGAATGTAGATTTTTCATGTAATTCAGGACGTAATTTACGATAGCGTAAATAGCACACCATAATGAGACTCCAGACACTAATGAATAGAATCACACAGAGTGAACTTGCTAATGTAAATGCCTCCATTGTGTTTGGAACAAAGTACTGAAGCACTGCCCCGCCCATAATGAAAGTACAAGAGAAAATCAAACCATTTGAAGGGACTGCGCGTTTTGATAAACGTCCAAATGCTCCCGGTGCCTGACCGTCTTTTGATAAACCGAACAGCATACGACTGGTTGAAAACACACCGCTGTTCATTGAAGACATGACCGAAGATAGCACCACCAAGTTCATGATGATCGCAGAAACCGGAATACCCGCATTTAAAAATAACTCAACAAACGGGCTTTTATCTGCACGAATGTGATCCCACGGTGTTACCGACATCACAATAAATAACGCCAATACATAGAACAAAATAATACGTACCGGAATCGCGTTAATTGCTTTCGGTAAGTTCTTCTGCGGGTCTTTGGTTTCAGCAGCTGTCGTACCAACCAACTCAACCCCGACAAACGCAAAAACGGCAATCTGGAATCCTGCCAAGAAGCCTTCTGTACCTTTCGGGAATAAACCGCCATGTGACCAGACATTACTAATGCTGGCAACAGCGCCTTGCGGAGCTTGAAAATGGCTGAAAATCATATAGCCACCCACACCGATCAGGCCAATAATTGCCAGAATCTTAATAAGGGCAAACCAGAATTCAATTTCACCAAATAGTCGTACTGTAAGGAGGTTAAGACCCATCACAAACAACACACAGCCTGCACTAATCATGGCCTGCTGTATTGGTGAGAAGCTTGCACCATCGGGTAGCCAGAAGCTCAAATAGTTAATAACTGCTGAAAGGTCCGCAATACCGACCAGCACCCAACCTAACCAATAGGTCCAACCCAAATAGTAACCAGCCCAAGGACCAATCAGGTCATGAGCCATATCAACAAAAGATTTATAATGCAGATTTGCAAGGAGTAGTTCACCCATTGCACGCATTAAGAAAAAGAACATACCTCCAATAATCATATAAATAAAGAGAATTGAAGGACCTGCGAGGGAGATGGTTTTACCTGAGCCCATAAATAGGCCAGTTCCAATTGCACCGCCAATTGCAATCAGTTGTAAATGACGGTTAGACAGTTTTCGTTGCAGATGATCGGGAGAATTTTCCGTATCTGAATGACGAGCCGTTGTCATATTAAAATTCCTTTTTGAATTCCTTTGTTAAGATCAGCAACCTATGGCGAAAATTGAACCGTATGCCATAGGTCACTGAATCTGTTCACCAAAAAACGACTGGTTAAACCGTATCTATCTTCCTTCTGTTAGATACATCATCGTTTTTGGAGTAAAGCCGAATTACTTTTGTGCTGCCGTCACGGCAATTTCAATTAACCAATCTGGATTGACCAAATCGGCCTGAATTGTGGCACGCGATGGAGCAACACACCCTTTTAACCAGTCAACCCAAATTGCATTTACGGTTGAAAAGTCAGAAAGATTTTTCAAATAGAGCTGTGCAGAGAGCAAGCGAGATTTGTCGGTATTGGCTAATGCCAAAAGTTCATCAATCGTTGCAAGAATTTCACGAGTTTGGCCTGCCACGTCTTGCTCGGTATTTTTAGGTACCTGACCTGACAGATAAACTACTTTGTTAAAAACAGTCACGGCGCTCATGACTTCGTTAGTGTTAATCTTTTGTATATCTGAATTAGACATTCGGATTTCCTTATACCTGATTAATAAATTGAACACGGGCGGTGACGGCACACATCAGTTCATAACCCACCGTACCGGATGAAACTGCAACATCGTCAATAGGTAGAACGACGCCTGTACTTGACTGACCCCAGAGCACCACTTCACTACCAACTTTGGCACTCTCAATACCCGTTAAATCAACTGCCAACATATCCATACTGACGCGGCCAACTGTACGCGTGCGTACTGAGTCCACTAAAACCGGAGTGCCTGTTGGCGAAATACGTTGATAACCATCGGCATAGCCGCAAGCCACAATCCCAATCGTCATGGGTTGCTCTGCGACAAAGTTTGAGCCATAACCTACACTTTCATTCGGCTCCAAATGCTGAACGGAAATAATTTCACTACGTAAGCTCATGGTCGGCTGCAAGCCCCAGTCCGCAATACTATGGGTTGGGTAATCTGGCGAGCTGCCATAAAGCATGATGCCGCTACGGACATAATCTGATTTGAGCTGGTCTTGATAACGCAGAATTGCCGCACTATTACTTACCGATCTTTCACCCGGTAAATCCTTCACAACTTCTTCAAAGGCAGTAATTTGATAATCAATACCTTGCTGACCGAAACGATCACCATCTGCATCCGAAAAATGCATCATGTGGGTAATCTTGGCGACATTTGCCAAATTATTTAAACGTTCCCAAGCCTGCACATAATGCTGTGGTTTAAAACCAAGACGGTTCATACCACTGTTCATTTTCAAAAAAACATCAAATTGAGCAGGATAAGGATGCTTTTCTACCCACTCGATTTGCGCTTCACTATGAATGGTGAAACTAAGCTGATACTGCACACAATCAAATAAATCTTGAGGAGAAAAAATCCCTTCGAGCAATAAAATCGGACCCGTCCAACCTAGAGCACGAATTCGTTTTGCTTCATCAAGATCAAGTAAGGCAAAGCCATCTGCTGCTTTAAATGCTTCATAGACACGTTCAATTCCATGTCCATAAGCATTGGCTTTGACAACGGCAAAGACCTTACTGTTTGGCATAGCCTTGCGTACCACCGCCAAGTTATTTTGTAAGGCTTGACGGTGGATCACTGCGGTAATAGGACGAGGCATGATTACTTTCCTAACGTCCGTTAAGCCGCATGTGCGTGTGAATAACGCTGAATTGAAAGACCATCGGTACTGATATCAGTCTTATGATTCAATACGATATCACTGATTAATTTTCCTGAACCGCACGCCATGGTCCAACCTAAAGTGCCATGACCTGTATTCAAAAACAGATTTTTAAAGCGAGTCGCACCAATAATTGGAGTACTGTCTGGTGTCATTGGACGTAAACCTGTCCAGAAAGATGCTTGTTCCATATCACCACCCGGGAACAAGTCTTGAGTCACCATTTGCAAGGTTGCACGGCGGTCTTCGTTTAGACCTAAATTGAAACCACTTAGCTCAGCCATTCCACCTACGCGAATACGTTGGTCAAAACGAGTAATCGCGATTTTGTAAGTTTCATCCAGCACGGTAGATTGTGGAGCAAAAGCAGGGTCAACAATAGGAATCGTCAACGAGTAACCTTTTACAGGATATACAGGCAACTGTAGATCAAGTGGTTTCAAGAAATCACGTGAATAACTACCAAATGCTAGAACATAACGATCTGCGGTTAAGACCTTACCATTGACCTGAACGCCCTTAATTTCATCGCCTTCAACAATCAATTTTTCTACATTCTGGTTAAACTGGAAGTTAACCCCTAACTCTTTGGCAATTTGAGCTAAAGCATTGGTAAATAAATAGCAGTCGCCTGTTTCATCATTTGGTAAGTGTAAACCACCCACGAGTTTATCTTGTGCATTTGCCAAAGCAGGCTCTACACGACCGAGTTCATTAGCATTTAATAATTCGTAGCTTACGCCGCACTCTTCAAGCACGCTAATGTCGCGTTGAACCGCTTCCATTTGTGCTTCTTTACGGAATAGCTGCAAAGTACCTTTGGCGCGGTTTTCGTAGTGAATACCCGTATCTTTTCTGAGTTCACGTAAGCAGTCACGGCTGTATTCAGCTACACGCATCATACGTTCTTTGTTCACAGCATAACTTTGTGGATTACAGTTTTTCAGCATTTGCGCCATCCACTGTAATTGCCACATGCTGCCATCTAAATTAATCGCAAGCGGTGCATGGTGTTGGAACATCCATTTCACAGCTTTAAAAGGAATTCCTGGTGCTGCCCAAGGGGTCGAATACCCAGGCGAAATTTGCCCTGCGTTACCAAAACTTGTTTCTTCAGCAGGACCTGACTGGCGATCGAGAACAGTAACCTCAGCTCCTTGTCGAGCCAGATAATAGGCACTTGCCACTCCAATAACGCCGCTACCTAGTACAATTACGCGCATTTCCATTCCCTCACGCACACCAGTTTATTTCACTAGTATATTTCTGCTTCAATAGTTTATTTCACTGTTTTTCAGGCTATAATCTAGGTAAATTTATGTTTTTCTCGCGAGAATTTTAAAAAAAGAGGAAATATCTATGCGCCCCTTAGATCGTATAGATCGCATGATTCTGGATATTTTGCAGCGTGAAGGACGAATTGCGATTAGTGAATTGGCATCAAGAGTCAACCTATCTACCACCCCTTGTTCAGAGCGTGTAAAGCGCCTTGAGCGCGATGGCATTATCATGGGTTATTACGCACGTCTAAACCCAGCCTACGTTGACCGTAACCTGCTTGTCTTTTTAGAAATCAAGTTATCTGCCAAATCTGGCGATGTATTTGATCAAGTGGCTAGAGACTTAGTTGAGATTCCTGAAGT
Organism: Acinetobacter sp. AOR01_HL; assembly: GCF_027855455.1. Taxonomy (NCBI): domain Bacteria; kingdom Pseudomonadati; phylum Pseudomonadota; class Gammaproteobacteria; order Moraxellales; family Moraxellaceae; genus Acinetobacter; species Acinetobacter sp. AOR01_HL. The sequence goes on from NZ_JAKTIM010000024.1 coordinate 20,105, forward strand.
ACTCGAATGTCACCTCATTTCAGGTGAATTTGACTACCTTGTAAAAGCACGTTTAAAAGAAATGAGTGCATATCGTCGCTTGTTAGGAGATCTATTAAAGAAACTCCCAGCTTCGGCATCTTCACACAGTTATGTCGTCATGGAAGAAGTGAAAGAAACTCTATATCTAGATGTAAGCAAGTAAAGCGAGCATTACTGAACTCGCTTTACTCACCTTTTGAAAATTAGAAATATTTTAAAATCGAAATATGCTTGTTTTGATGTTTAAATTTCGAGAACCATTTAACCGCTGGATAGAGTGCAAAAGACAACACAATCGTGATTAACCACAGCATCCACACATGATTGACCGACAAATAGTTTCCGTAGTTAGCTCCCCACACACTGAGTGCCAACACATACATCAGTTTCAACACATATAAGTGCAGTAAATAAAAGAACATCGGCACCGAACCAAACACGACCAATGGTTTTAGAAATGAATATTGCTGCATACGTTCAAAAGCAACGAGCACAAGCAAGCCAATTCCAACATTTAGCAAAATAAACAATAAAGACGGCGGATACTTGGTGAGGTTAAAAAAGCTCATGAGGCTCAGTTGTAATGACTCAAAATGTTGCCACGGCTGGTCACCATAGACATTGATAAAACGTAGTAAAACAAATAACCCGATACTTGCCAAACCAAGACTGAGTAAAGCGCGGCTTCTTTGCTTTGCTATATATTTTGAATTAAAGAACTGACCTAAAACGTAGCCTAATAAAATCACCCCAATCCAAGGTAAAACCGGATAGCTTGTACGAAGCTTGATACCCGCAAACTCAAGCCAGCCACGTTCATGTAAAACGAACCATATATTCTGTAGGATGCCTTGTGAGAAATGCACAGAATCTAGCAAGTTGTGTCCAAAAATAATCACCAACGCTACACCTGCAAGAACAGGCAAAGGCAAACTTACACAACAAGCTAGCACCACCATGCTAATACCAATCGCCCAGATCACTTGTAAATAAATGACTTCGGGTGGAAAAGTTGCTGTCCATGCAAAGTTCACCAGCGTGAGCTCTAGTGCAATCAAAAATAAGCCACGCTTTAATAAAAAAGCACGTGTTTGCTGTAAATCTTGTTTTTTTGACTGAAATAAAAATGCAGAAATACCAGTTAAAAGTACAAAAACCGGAGCACAAATATGGGCCAATAATCGACTGCCAAATAAAGCCGGTTCTGTTACTGTTACGTCCATTGGGTCGGTAACCTGTTTATGTAAATAGAAAGTTTCTCTTACATGGTCGAGCAACATAATGATGATCACCAAACCGCGCAATGCATCAATTGACTGTAAACGTTCAATATTCTTTTCTAAAGACATAGCAGTAATCAACAAAATAATGTAACGTTATACTATTACATTTAATTCCTTTTGTCTTTTTATGGCTGATTATTTATGCGACACAAATTAGGATTGTTGTCTTCGTTAGGTCTATCATTTATATCGACACTCACTTGGGGAGAGGAAACGTCAACGGTACTTGAGACCATACGGGTTCAGGCTGAAAGTACTCGAGAAGATGTGAGCCAAAATAGCTCGGCAACTAAATTTACTCACGATGTTTTAGATGTCCCTTTTAACCGTGCTTATCTTTCTAAACAAATAATGGAACAGCAAGACGTGCAACGGATTGATGATGCATTAACTTTAGTCAGTGGGGTTTTTCATCAAAATAGTTTTGGTGGTGGTTTTTGGGATAACTACTCATTTCGTGGCTTTAGTACCGATCCCAATTTAGGTGCGGCTATGATCCGTAACGGTTTGAGTGTTAACCGAGGAATTAGCGCTCCAAAAGATGTCGTAAATATTGAATCTTTAGAATTTTTAAAAGGACCAATGGCGGCGCTATATGGTCGCGGCGAAACAGGAGGTTTACTGAACCTCAACAGTAAAAAACCACAGTGGGAAAGCGAAAGTGAACTTAACCTACGTGCCAATACCCAAGAACAATATCGCATAAGTCTGGAGCATACTGCCCCTATTAACGATGAACTGGCCTATCGTTTAGCAGTGGCTCACGAAGATAATCAAAGCTTCCGTGATCATGTCAGCAGTGAACACTGGTTCTTTTCACCGCAGCTCACATGGAAAATTTCAGACCAAACGCAACTCGACTTTGATAGTGAATTTACAGAACATAAAGGAACCTTTGACCGCGGTGTCAGCACAGTCAATCACCAGTTTGTGATGGACCCGAAAACCTTTACAGGTGAGCCTGACGATGGTGATCTGAAAATAAAAGATTACTTTTACCAATTACGTCTGAGTCACGAGTTTAACCCTGACTGGAAACTAAATAGTGCGGTCAGTTATAAAGATGCACAAATGGTCGGCTTTGCAACCGAACCTCGTCGTATGCAAGCCGATGGCCGTACTTTAGAGCGCCAACGCCGCTATCGTGATTATACAAGTGAAGATGTGCTGGCTCAGACTGAGTTACTTGGCAAGATTGATACCTCATGGGCTCGTCATGAAATTTTACTTTCAACCGAGCTTGGTCAACTCGACTACAAACAAAACCAGCTTCGTCGCAACCATGATTCAAACTCATCTACTACAGTAAACACAATTGATATTTACCAACCTGAATATGGCAAATATTTACCGAATCTCACTCCGTTTACCGACACCAAAGAGCGCCAGCGTTACTTCGCGCTTAATGTACAAGATCAGATCTTTTTCAATGACCAGTGGAGTGTGCTATTTGGTAACCGTTTTGATCAAGTCGAACAAGACTTTAAAAATCACCTGACTCAAACTGAAAGCAACCAGACACTTCACCAGAATAGTCCACGTTTCGGAGTAAATTTTAAAGCCTCTGAGCAATGGGCGTTTTATAGCAACTATGGCCGCTCATTTGCCATGAATAGTAGTATGAACCGAAATGGACAGACCTTCGCTCCTGAAAAAGGCGAAAGCTATGAAGTCGGTACCAAATATAAAATAAACGACCAAAGTGTGCTGAGCCTCGCTTTGTTTGAAATGAAAAAACGAAATGTACTCACAACTGACCCAATCGACAGTAACTTTCAAACCGCCGCAGGCGAAGTGAGTAGTAAAGGAGTTGAATTTGACTTAAATAGCCAGATCAATGACCGCTGGTTCGTTAATGCCAACTATAGTTATACCGATGCTCAAATTGAAAAAGACCAAGACTTGGCAAAAGGCGCTCGTCTAAGCAATGTTCCAAAACACCAAGGCTCCGTAAGCACCAATTATGAGTTTCTACAAGACGGTGCAAGAAAAGCGGGTGTAGGTGCCAACCTTACCTATGTCGGTGAGCGCAGCGGACATAATCTTGATAATGGCTTTAACTTACCGAGTTATACGCTGGTCAATTTAAATGGCTACTATGCACCATCTGAACGTTTACGCTATCAGCTGAATGTAAATAACCTATTTGATAAGACCTACTATGTCTCAAGCTATAGCGATTTATGGGTTCAACCGGGTGAACCATTGAACGCCTCAATTTCGGCACAGTGGAAGTTTTAATTTATCTATAAAATAAAAAAGCCCGAATAGTTTCGGGCTTTTCACTAAAACATACCATTTTCATTAACGAGTGGATCGGGCTGTATTTGCCCAATATCCCAAAACTCCGCAATTTTTCCATTTTCAAAACGGCATATATGAACCACAGCTAAAATTGTTAGCTTGTCATTCATTTGCATTTCCAGTTTCGAATGTACTGCAACTAAAGCACCATCCTCAATGACATGCTGAACTTCAAGAACTTTGTTTGGAGTTTCAATTGCACTTTCACGCATCCCTTCCTTCAAAGAAGTCTTATCACCAGCATAATAAGGATTGTGATGCTTAAAGTTTGGGGCGGTGTAATTGCCGTAGGCTTCATCGACCTCGCCAGCGGCAGCAAGCTCTAAAAAACGTACCGCAATTTCTTTTTGAGATAAGCTCATTGTAGAACCTCCCGGCTATATTTAGGCTTTACTGTAAAATGTCATCTTCTTCTTCGTCGAAGACATAAGCCATGCAGCCCCACCCATCATATTCGCCGTTAAATTGCTCAGCGATTGTCGAAAACCACTGCTCCAGATCAACAATATCTGAATACTCTGGTTCCATCGTAACAAAGATGGTAATGATCCATTCATTCGGTTCAACGGAATCATCTTGGAAAAGAGAAATTTTTTGCTCTTGATAGAGTAAATGCATCGCGCATTGCTCTGCATTTTGTTGATCTTGAAATGCAATTGAAAATTCAATTTCATGAAGCTCGGTTAAATCATCCCCGTCTTCAACCATTTGCCAAAGTACATTGCCGTTATCATCATCTGGAAATTGTTCGTAATCGCGGTTCATTAGATTGTCCTTGTTGTTGCTCTATTTGTATTATTCGGCATTAAGAATAACCGACTTTTATTGCAGTTTGGATATGTATTCAGTTGCGAATTGCATCAAATTTTAATTTTTTAAAAAGGCACTTGTGACTCAATCACCACATCTGTTCCCTTCAAAGGATGTTGAAAAGCAAGATATGCAGCGTGTAAAGCCATACGATTCAAATGAAATCGTTTAGGTTCAGGATGATATAACTTGTCCCCCATAATCGGATGCCCAATATGCATCATATGTACACGTAACTGGTGCGAACGCCCTGTCACAGGTTCCAGCAACACACGACTTTGATCTGTTGTTTCATCATAAACCAATGGTTGAAACAACGTTTTAGCATGTTTGCCTAATTCAAAATGTACCATTTGTCTTGGGCGATTTTCCCAGTCAGTAATGAGTGGAGCTTCAACACTGCCCTCTTGTTTTACTTGGCCTTGTACCAAAGCAATATAATGTTTTTTGACTGTTCTAGCCTGAAACATTTTACTTACCGCAACTTCTGCATCGCGATGCTTGGCAAACATAAGTAAACCTGAGGTTGCCATATCTAAACGGTGCGTAACCTTTGCTAAAGGGAACTTTTCTAGCACCCTTAAATACGCACTGTCATGATGTTCAGGTAACCGGCCCATGACCGACAACAAACCCGCAGGTTTATCAACCACAATTAAATCGTCATCTTCAAATAAAATTGAAAGCGGATCTTGTGGTGGAACGTAAACAAAGTTGTCGTTTAAAGGCATAGTCGTGAAACAGCAAGGGAGCATGGCGGCAAATCATAAAGAAATTTCAGACCTACCGCAAAATAATCTATAGCGCCCTACTTATGTTCCACGTGAAACTCAGAAAATCTTTATCGTTTTTTATTCATTTCAGCTAAAAGATCGAGCTGAATTTCTTGAATATGTGCAAGTCTTTCCCACTGATGCGATAAAAGATGGTCCATTTTTTCATGCAAATGGCGAATCTCAAGCTCGGCTTTTAAATTAATTTGATAGTCATGTTGCGAACGTAAACGGTCTTTTGCTTCTTGACGGTTTTGACTCATCATAATAATAGGTGCTTGAATTGCAGCTAAACATGACAACACTAAATTCAGCAAAATAAAAGGATAAGGGTCGACGGGACGGACCACCATCACAACCGTATTTAAAACAATCCACCCCGTTAAAAATAAAGCAAAACAAATAAGAAAAGCCCAGCTACCACCAAATGATGCGATTTTATCTGCCAGTTTTTCTCCAAACGTCCAGTTTTGATCAAAATCTGACTCTGTATTTCGGCTAATTAATTCATGCCGTTGCATATTGCCAATTACTTCATTTTCTAGGTTAGATAACTCACCCTTTTCCGAACGTAATAGCGACTGCACATATTTAATTCGATAATCTGCCAGATCGGCCCGACAAATAAAGCTTGAGTAACTCCAATCTGGATGGTCTTTTAAAATTTCATCACTAATCACGTTACGGATGACTTCACCAGATACTAAATCTTTTAAAGGAAAGCTCTTTCCACATACGGCGCATTGGCGACACTGATTTTTATTCTCCATATTATCCAGCTCGCAATTGATCATAAGATTAGTATATAAACGATTTTGGTTGATCACATCGTAAATAAAAATAGCGCTCTAACCTAAAATCTGTAAAGTCGCTGAAACTATTTTTCGGTGGGCAGAAATCACAGGCTTCATATAATGAGATTTAAATGTCAGGAGTAGCGCAGAAAGATTAGGCTTATTCATAAATTATATTCTTGTAAAATATCATTTTTATTATTGAGAATTTTTTAGGGTGTCAAGGGAAAACATCTATGGTTTACTTCAACAATCATAACTTTGTAAGTTATAACCTTGTGCCTATAAACTTTTGATCTATAGCGTCCTAAGCCGAATCGAGACCTTTTGGGTGAGTACACACTAACGTTATACATTTCGGTGCATGCTACTCTTTTCGATCCCTATCACACCCTTGAGATATAGTTTAGCCAGCAGCCTGCGGGATTGTTTTTCTAAGAAAAGCGAATTTTTATTATTTTTGGGAATTTTTACGCCATTATGCAAATTTAAAAGAATATATTCCCATTTACCTATAATTAATTAAATTTAAATTCCACTTTATTTGTATTTTTCGGTTTATTTTACCAGTAAAAAATTTGTAGACTAAATTGAGAACTCTTTCATCAGTCTATGTTTAGCCGAATAAATCATGTAAAGCCGACTTCTTAATCCCGCTTTTAAGTATTTTTATTCTTTGCGTACTATTCTTAGAGATAACTTTTGCGCTTGAATACATTATAAAAACATATTATAAATTATTTCTAACCAAATGATTGGTTTTTTGGAACTTTATAATGAACAACAATATTATAATTTTTGGTTATGGAACAGGTATTTCCAAAGCCGTAGCACATAAGTTTGGTAAAGAAGGCTATAAAATCGGGTTAGTGGCACGAAACGCCCAAAAACTTGAAAAGGCTATTCTAGAACTTAAGGCACAAGGTATTGAAGCTTACGCTTTTGCATGTGATTTAGCTGTTCTTGAAGATATACCAAATCTTATTAAACGTATTAAAGATCAATTAGGAGAGATTAAAAATATTCATTGGAATGCTTTCCATGATATTGAAGGCAATATTTTAGAAACCCCTCCACTAGAACTTACCAAAAGTTTTCATATTCGCGTGTCGAGCTATATTGCGACGGTACAGGCTTGTCTAGGTGATTTAGAGAAAAACCACGGTAGCATTTTATCGACAAACGGAATTTTTGCTTTCGATGCAGTGGGCATCGACTTGGTTGCCAAAGAGTATTCATCGTTAGCAACTACTGCTGCCGCTCAATACAAAACCACCAACTTGCTTGCCCATAGTCTTGCTGACTCAAATGTTTATGTGAGCCAAGTGATTGTAAATGGTTTCGTAGATGGCAGACCTGAAGCCAAAGATAAAACCTACACGGTACACCCAGAAACAGTTGCGGAGCAGTTCTGGTACTTACACCAGAACTCATACAGGAACAGGATGTTCCGGAACATAAAACAACAATAATACGTTCAAGCACCAGGAGCGTGAGATACGACAGGAGTCATATCTAATCACCAAATACAAGAAAGCCCGACAGGATGTCGGGCTTTTTTTATGGTCATTTAAAAATGATATTTACACTCACCTATAGCGGGGTATGTGCCTGTTCTTGCTTTTTAAGGCGAATCCAACGCACCACCCAAATAACCGCAATCAGTACCACTATTGCAACAAGCGCAGGCACCAACATAGCTGAAACTGAAAGTAAGATTGCTCCAATCCACTCCCCTGTTGCAACGATAAAATTACCCAAGCCACCCGTGGTTGCAGTTGAAACACCACGTGCAGCAACGGTACTCATTTGCACCACACCTGCCGTACCACCACCAACAATAATGGCTGCTGCCCAACTGGCAAACTGAGACATTTCTCCACTACTGACCGCCATTGTCGCTAACGTACCCGCGATCATCGCCGCAGGGGTTGCGACTGTGTCTAAGGCATTATCGACCCACGGGATATAGTAAGCTGCGACTTCACACACCGTTGCCACACCTAAAGCCAAACACACCGATGGCAGAGCTAACCACTCAAAGCCTTTTGATGGCTCAAACCAGCCCATCATGGTGGCAATGCTCATAACCAATAGCGGTACAAACACGCGAAAACCGCAGGCAGCGCTCAGGCCCACACCAATACATAAACCCAATATCGTTTCCATAACGGTTTCCTTCTTTATGCCCATCACGGGTCTTGTTATGTAAGTCTTATTTTTAAATTAACAAAAAGCCCCATCTGGTGACAGGGCTTTTTGTTAAATGCAAACGCAAATATTATTTCATTCTTAACGTTTAAATTGCGTGCAGTAGCATTTTGTGCAAGGTGGTAAAGGGTCGGTATTAATTTCTAAAAACACTCTATGTCCGCACTGAGCACAGAAATAGAAGCCTGTTCCAGGTTTTTCGCCAGCTGTTACCATGATTACATTCCTATAATCGTATATATATTAAACAGGAATATAACCCAGTTAGAGTGAATGTCAATTGTCCATTTCGCCCGATGATGATGGCATAAATGCAAAAAATGTTATTTGTACGATTTATCTTACACAGATTTAGGGATTTAGCGGATTGGCTACCCTCTGCTTTTTTTCTAATATGAACTCATACAGGAACAGGATGTTCCGGAACATAAAACAACAATAATAGGTTCATGCATCAGGATCGTGAGATACGACAGGAGTCATATCTAGCAACCAAATACGAAAAAGCCCGACAGGATGTCGGGCTTTTTTTTATGTAATAACTTATGTATTCGCTGAATCTATAAGACCAATTTTCTTTAGCATCATTTTACCAAGTGGTGTGACAAATCTATAAGAAACCTCAGGTACTCCCTGATGATTAAATTTCGGTAAACCAGTATTCTTATCAATTCGATAATTTGATCGAATAAGTCCTAATCTCTCTAAATGTGATTTATAGCTCTCCTGAATATCCTTTTTCTCTAATATATTTTCATCTGCACCTATATAAGTTGCTATTGGTTCTATAACATTTTGATGTTGTTGACGAAATTCTTCATCACCATCAAAGGTGGGATGTAAAAAAAAGCGCAGCCAAATCACTTCTTGATCGTTAAGCTCACCTAATAATTTTAAAATATACTTACTATCTGCATAATTTTTTTCTTCATCTGATATACCATTTGCTACTACGTTTGCAATATATTCTCTTCTTTCGTTAGAGAGTGATCTCGATGCCTGAACAAATCCCTCTTCAATCAGATCTATAGCCAATTCATTCTGTTTAGCAATTTCTAATAAATCAGAATTAATTTTCTGAACCTTTGTATCCAATATTTTTATATATTTTACTAATCTATCCATTCGTTGATCAGGAATAATAGCTCCTACAACCTCTGAAAGGATCGAACCAAATCCTGGTATCAAACCTGCAATAGCCTTATAAGTTGCAACTCTATGATCTAAAAAACTTGCATTTAAATTATTATCTTTTTCTGTCATGTTCATCCCTCAATATACCCACTTCTAATTATTTATGCCTTTTAAGGTTTACTAGTTCCCATAAAAAACCCCATCATCAAGATAAGGCTTTTTAGAATAAATTTCAATCAATTACAGACTAAATGTTAAGCCACCTGACCTTCTAAAAAGTCTTGTGCAAAACGCTGTAATACACCGCCCGCTTCATATACAGAAACTTCTTCTTCTGTATCTAAACGGCAAGTCACAGGTACTTCAAGAATCTCTTCTTTACCATCCGCTGTGGCACGTTCAATCACTAAAGTTAAAGTCGAACGCGGCGCAATATTACCAATCACGCTATAAAGCTCTGTACCATCTAGCTTCAAAGTTTTGCGGTTTACACCCGGTTTAAACTCAAGTGGTAACACGCCCATACCCACCAAGTTAGTACGGTGAATACGCTCAAAACCTTCTGCCACAATCGCTTCAACACCTGCAAGGCGCACACCTTTTGCAGCCCAGTCACGGCTTGAACCCTGACCGTAGTCAGCACCAGCAATAATAATTAACGGTTGCTTACGGTTCATGTAGGTTTCAATTGCTTCCCACATGCGCATCACTTCGCCTTCTGGCTCTACACGCGCTTTTGAACCTTGCTTAATGGTACCGTCTGAACGGCGAACCATTTCGTTATACAGTTTCGGGTTTGCAAATGTTGCACGTTGTGCAGTCAAATGGTCACCGCGGTGCGTTGCGTATGAGTTGAAGTCTTCTTCTGGTACGCCCATTTTGTGAAGGTATTCACCCGCAGCCGAGTCCATCAGAATCGCGTTTGAAGGCGACAAGTGGTCGGTCGTGATGTTGTCACCCAAAATCGCAAGCGGACGCATATTCGCCAAAGTACGTGGTGCAGCCAACGCCCCTTCCCAATATGGTGGACGGCGGATGTAAGTACTTTGCGGACGCCAGTCGTAAAGTGGGCTCTTCGCTTGTTCAACTTCGCCCAAGTCAAACATTGGAATGTAGACTTTACGGAACTGTTCAGGCTTCACGGCTTGCTTAACTAACGCATCAATTTCAGCGTCAGATGGCCAGATGTCTTTGAGGTAAATCGGGTTACCTTCTTTGTCATAACCTAACGCATCTTTTTCGATATCAAAACGAATCGTACCTGCAATTGCATATGCCACAACAAGCGGTGGAGATGCCAAGAATGCTTGTTTTGCATATGGATGGATACGGCCATCGAAGTTACGGTTACCAGAGAGTACTGCGGTTGCGTACAAGTCACGGTCAATAATTTCTTGCTGGATAGCAGGATCTAACGCACCAGACATACCGTTACACGTTGTACAAGCGTAAGCCACAATACCAAAACCAAGTTTCTCTAAGTCTTTTAGAACACCTGCTTCTTCAAGGTAAAGTGCAGCCGCTTTTGAACCCGGTGCAAATGATGATTTCACCCAAGGTTTACGAACCAAACCAAGTTCATTCGCTTTACGTGCCAACAAACCTGCCGCCACGGTGTTACGTGGGTTAGAGGTGTTGGTACATGAAGTAATTGCAGCAATAATGATTGCGCCATCTGGCATTAAGCCATCAGAACGGTTTTCAACAACACCCGCAATACCTTTTTCTTTTAAGTCCGCAGTTGAAACACGTGCATGTGGATTTGATGGACCAGCAATGTTACGTGTGACTGTCGATAGATCAAAACGTAGTACACGTGGGTACTCTGCTTTGGTCATTTCAGATGCCCAAAGGCCAATTTCTTTTGCGTACTGTTCAACCAATGCCACTTGAGCATCTTCACGGCCTGTTAGGCGTAAGTAGTCGATTGTGTTTTGGTCGATATAGAACATCGCAGCCGTAGCGCCATATTCTGGTGTCATGTTCGAAATGGTTGCACGGTCACCCACAGACATGCTGTCAGCGCCTTCACCAAAGAACTCAAGGTAAGCACCAACCACACGCTCTTTACGCAAGAATTCAGTTAGAGCCAACACGATATCTGTTGCAGTAATGCCTGCCTGACGTTGACCAACCAACTCAACACCAATAATGTCTGGCAGACGCATCCAAGATGCACGGCCCAACATTACGTTTTCAGCTTCTAAACCGCCAACACCCACAGAAATTACGCCCAAAGCGTCTGTATGTGGTGTATGTGAGTCTGTACCGACACATGTGTCTGGGAATGCTACGCCATCACGTGCCTGAATCACCGGAGACATTTTCTCTAGGTTAATCTGGTGCATAATACCGTTCCCCGCAGGGATCACATCGACATTTTTAAATGCAGTTTTGGTCCACTCAATAAAGTGGAAACGGTCTTCGTTACGGCGGTCTTCAACAGCACGGTTTTTTGCAAAAGCGTCTGGGTCAGCACCACCATATTCCACTGCTAAAGAGTGGTCAACAATGAGCTGTGTTGGTACAACTGGGTTAACCTTAGATGGGTCGCCGCCCTTCTCAGCAATCGCATCACGCAAACCTGCAAGGTCAACCAATGCAGTTTGTCCCAAGATGTCATGACACACCACGCGTGCAGGATACCAAGGAAAGTCCAAGTCCTGACGGCGTTCAATCAACTGCGTTAAATAAGCAGTTAAGTTCTCGGCATCGGCACGGCGTACCAATTGCTCAGCGAGTACTTTAGAGGTGTAAGGCAGTTTTTCATATGCGCCTGGCTGAATATCTTCAACGGCTTGACGCACGTCGTAGTATTCAAGCTGGGTACCTGCCAGCGGTTTACGGTATTTTGTGTTCATTAACCACGCTCCGCCAATGGTTTAAATTCGAGGTTTTCAGGGCCTGTGTAGTTCGCGCTTGGACGAATGATTTTGCCGTCTTGGCGTTGTTCAATCACGTGTGCTGACCAACCTGCTGTACGTGCAATTACGAATAACGGTGTGAACATTGCAGTTGGAACACCCATTAAGTGATAGCTTACTGCACTGAACCAATCGAGGTTCGGGAACATGTTTTTCACTTCTTTCATCACTGCTTCTAAACGCTCAGCGATGAGGTACATTTTGGTGTTCTCTTGCGCTTGTGCTAAGTCATGCGCCACTTTCTTGATCACTTCGTTACGTGGGTCAGAAACTGTATATACAGGGTGACCAAATCCGATTACGACTTCTTTATTTTCAACACGTTTACGGATGTCAGCTTCTGCTTCGTCTGGATTGTCGTAACGTTGTTGAATCACGAATGCAACTTCGTTTGCACCACCGTGCTTAGGTCCGCGAAGTGCACCAATACCGCCTGTAATTGCCGAGTACATGTCAGAACCTGTACCTGCAACCACGCGTGACGTAAATGTAGATGCGTTGAACTCATGCTCAGCATACAAAATAAGTGATGTATGCATCGCTTGAATCCACTCTTCACATGGTTTTTCGCCATGAAGTAAGTGCAAGAAATGCGCTGCAATTGAGTCGTCATCTGTTTCAACTTCAATGCGACGACCGTTGTTGCTGAAGTGATACCAATAAAGCAGCATTGAACCTAAGCTTGCCATTAATTTGTCAGCAATGTCTTTTGCGCCAGCTTCGTTGTGGTCTTCATGTTCTGGAGTTAAACAACCTAGAACTGAAACACCAGTACGCATCACATCCATTGGGTGTGCAGATGGTGGTAATTGCTCAAGTGCAGTTTTAAGTGCTGCCGGTAAACCACGAAGTGCTTTTAATTTTGCTTTATATGCTTTGAGTTCAGCTTTGTTTGGTAATTTGCCATGTACGAGCAAGTGAGCAACTTCTTCAAACTCGCTACCTGCCGCAAGGTCAAGAATGTCATAGCCACGATAGTGCAAGTCGTTACCACTACGTCCTACGGTACAAAGTGCTGTGTTGCCTGCAACTTGTCCGCTAAGTGCAACTGATTTTTTTGGTTTGAAGCCTGTTGTTGTTTCATTTGAGCTCATAGAATCATCCTTTATATCAACCAGAATTTGTTGTTTGTTCAATTTTTACTTGGGTGAAAACGCGACAGCGTCTTGCCGAGTTCTCATCCAATTTTTGGATTAACCTGCCGTTCGCCTTACTTTTCACGGATGAAAAGTAAGCAAAAATCCTTGTTGGTCTGACGATATATCCCTATATCGCAGTCCAACGTAGCGGCATCCATGCCGCCCTCACGATAGCCAAGACCATCGCTTCCCCTTCTTTTAAAAGAGAGCTTATTTCTTTTTAGCAAATGCGTTGTCTAAGTAGTCTTCAAACGCGTAGTAGTTAATGCGTTCATATAACTCTTTACGCGTTTGCATAATATCAACCACGTTCTTTTGCGTGCCTTCTTTACGCAAGGTTTCATACACAGTTTCGGCTGCCTTGTTCATGGCACGGAAAGCAGAAAGCGGATAAAGCGCAAGGCTTACATCAGCAGATGCCAACTCTTCAGTGGTAAACAGTGGTGTAGAGCCAAACTCGGTAATGTTTGCCAAAATTGGTACGCCTGTCTTCTGAGCAAATTGCTTGTACATATCAAGCTCGGTAATTGCTTCAGGGAACAACATGTCTGCACCTGCCTCAATGTAGGCACCCGCACGGTCAATGGCAGCTTGTAAGCCTTCAACCGCTAACGCATCAGTACGCGCCATAATCACGAAGCTGTCATCACCACGCGCATCAACCGCAGCTTTAATACGGTCAACCATTTCTTCTTGAGTCACAATGGCTTTGTTCGGACGGTGACCACAACGTTTTGCACCCACTTGGTCTTCAATGTGCATTGCCGCAGCACCAAACTTGATAAGTGATTTCGTAGTACGTGCAATGTTAAATGCAGAAGCACCAAAACCTGTGTCAGCATCGACCAATAATGGAAGATCACATACATCAGTAATACGGCGTACGTCAGTCAACACATCATCAAGGTTACTGATTCCTAAATCAGGTAAGCCTAAAGAACCAGCTGCTACACCACCACCTGATAAGTAAATCGCTTTATAACCTGCACGTTTTGCCAAAAGTGCATGATTGGCATTGATGGTTCCAACCACTTGTAATGGCTTTTCTTGGGCTACGGCATCGCGAAATAGCTGACCTGCGGATTGTTTAGCCATTGTTATGTTCTCCTTGTGCTTGTAGCAGTGTTTGCTCAATAATTTTGTAAGAAGCATTGATATGTCGATGCATGAGCAGCTCGGCAAGTTCACCATCGCCTTCTGCAATTGCATCTAAAATACGGATATGTTCGTCCCAAGCTTTGCTTGGTCGATCGGGTGTGTTTGAAAACTGAATTCGGTACATACGGATGAGATGATAAAGCTCATCACATAGCATTTTTTCTAGGGTTTTATTGCCACTACTTTTGATAATGCAGTAGTGAAAATCGTCCTGCCCTTCTTGCAAGTAATATCCCTTACCTGCTTTAAAGTTTTCATCTTCAGCATGCATACGCAAGACATCACGTAGCGCCAGAATTTGCTTTTTATCAATATGCTGTGCCGCAAGTTTGCAAGCTAAACCTTCTAATGACGCACGAATCTGGTAAAGCTCTTTAAACTGTTGCAGTGAGAGCGAAACCACGCGCGCGCCCACATGTGCAGTACGCTCAACTAAACGTTGCCCTTCAAGGCGATGAATCGCTTCACGCAATGGCCCACGGCTAATGCCGTAAGTGCGCGCCAGTTCAGGCTCGGAAATCTTGCTACCTGCCGGAATTTGACCCAAAACAATCGCCGTCTGTATTTGCTTAAATACATGCTCGGTCAGTGTTCTTCCCTGACTTTGTAGTGGCTCTGGTGCGAAGGTCAAATCTTGCATATTGTCGACAATTTTTAATCAATTATGAGTTTTATAGCGGTATGAATGAAAAAAATCAAGGTGATTGTTGACACTTGACAGAACGCATCAGGTCAATTTTTATCGTTCGGCCTGTTACCTCACCTTATATTTAAACCATTAAACCACTTGTCAATTAATATATATAAAACAGTTACTTAATATTAATTTACCTATAGATTTATGGCACTTTTTTAGTTGCTTTTCGGCCTCTAATCTTTTGTTTCAAACTTTAGTCTACAACCAATGTATTACAGCAAGATTGTAGACAATCTGCTTGAATGAAAGCATGAGTTAGAAATTAGTTTCTATTTACCGTAATTTCTTTTAAATCTTTTTATCATTTTCATCCAGAAAATATCGATATTAGTGAAATTATCAGGTGCTTCACGGTAGCTTTATTGATACATTATTGAGCATCGACATAGTTGTAGCGTATTTTTCGAGACAGAAAAAACCCAGCACTATGCATATTGTTGAATGAAAGGACTTTTTTGATGTTTCAACATATCCCCCCATACGCAGGCGATCCAATTCTCTCTTTAATGGAACAGTTCAATGCTGATACTCGTTCTGAAAAAGTAAACTTGAGTATTGGTCTTTATTATAACGAAGACAGCATTGTTCCTCAGTTAGAGACCATTATCGAGGCGCAAAAGCGTATTGAGCCTAAGAACGGTAAAACCAAACTTTATTTGCCAATGGAAGGCTTCAAACCTTACCGTGAAGCCATTCAAGCACTTTTATTTGGTGCAAACAGCCCAGCAGTTAAAGCTGGCCGTGCTGTAACCATCCAAACGCTTGGTGGTTCAGGTGCATTGAAAGTTGGTGCAGATTTCTTAAAAACTTATTTCCCAAATTCTGACGTTTGGGTAAGCCAACCAACTTGGGACAACCACGTTGCGATTTTCAATGGCGCTGGCATTAAGACTCATTTCTACCCATATTTCGATGCAGAAACGCGTGGTGTAGATTTTGACGGTATGCTTTCTACACTTAAAACTTTGCCTGAGCAAAGCATTGTGTTGTTGCACCCATGCTGCCATAACCCAACGGGTGCTGATTTAAACCCAGCGCAATGGGACCAAGTAATTGCAGTATTAAAAGACCGTAACCTTATTCCATTCCTAGACATCGCTTACCAAGGTTTTGGTGACGGTATGGAAGAAGATGCGTATGCAATCCGTGCTTTAGACCAAGCGGGTCTAAACTTCATTGTGAGCAACTCGTTCTCTAAAATCTTCTCTTTATATGGCGAACGTGTTGGCGGCTTAACTTTCGTATGTGACGATGCAGAAGCTGCTCAGTGCACATTCGGTCAGTTAAAAGCGACTGTACGCCGTATTTACTCTAGCCCTCCTACAACAGGTGCTTGGTTAGTTGATGAAGTGTTAAATGACGCTGAACTTAACCAACAATGGCAAGGTGAAGTAAAAGAGATGCGTGAGCGTATTATCAAAATGCGTAGCATCTTGAAAGATGAACTTACTAAAGCATTACCAGACCGTGACTTTAGCTACCTTGTAAACCAAAAAGGTATGTTCAGCTACACAGGTTTAACTGCTGAGCAAGTTGATATCTTACGTGAAGAATATGCAATCTACTTAGTACGTAGTGGTCGTATTTGTGTAGCAGGGTTAAACATGAACAATGTTTACACTGTTGCTAAAGCGATGGCTGAAGTGCTTGCTAAATCAGTAGAAGCAGCATAAATCATCTATTAAAAAAGGCGCTTCGGCGCCTTTTTTATGTCTCGATATTAAGATTTAGCCTTACCCCAATATTTCAGTTTTGAGGTATGGCCAATACCCACATTAAAGCTATTGGTTGGGTCGAGCTTTTGATAGAAATTGGCTAATGCAGGTTTGGCAATGTAAAGGTGCCCAACATTATGCTCTGCGGGATATTCAGCACGACGCGCATCAAGTAATTTCCACATTTGATGTTCCATTTCTAAAGGGTCATTGCCCTTTTTAAGAATATAGTCTTGATGGAACACATGACAAAAGAAATGCCCATAATAGAGTTTATGGATGATTTTCTTTTCCATCTCGGCTGGTAGTTGCTCTACCCATTCGCGGTCATTACGACGTAGCGCAATATCAAGCGCTACAATATCTTCAACTTCACTACGGTGCGTATCACGATAACGAATTGCCGCCCCTGCAATCGCAAAACGGTGTAAGAACGCCTTTCGCCCCTCTTCTTCGCTACATACGAAATAGTTGCCTGACTGATGCACTGCAAAATATTCTTTTAAAAACTGCTCGGTCTGAGCTTTTGAATTATTTTCGACACGTAAAACCAAATGGTGCTCATAACGATCTCGATATTCGGTCATACGCTTAGGCAAATGACTCGGTAAAAAGAAGGTAATCGCCTGTAAAATCTGGTCTGTTAAACCTTTAATTTTAAATTTTTCTAAAAAGCCATCGACTTTGTCTTTCATCGCAAAGGCTTTTGGAACATTGGCTGTACCAAACTTTTCAATAAATAAGAAGGTGTCTTTTCCGTACTTTTCACCAATCAAATAAGCATCACGGTGAATATATTCGCCCGCAATTGGCAAGCTTGGCAGTGAGGTCAGTAAGTAGCGACGAATAGCCGTTAAATCATCGGCATCATTACTACCAATATAAAAAACACTGCTCTCTACTTTTTCATAGGTATCAAGGCGTACAGCAAACACACAGACTTTACCTGCCGAACCTGATGCTTCAAACAATCGTGACGGGTCTGCATTAAAACGAGCAGGCGTATCTTCATCGACTTGAGTCACATCGTGGGCATAACGATGGTCAGACGCCTGTTTTTCACTGTCATCTAAAATATCTATAGCTTGGTATTGTTGCTTCTCTAAACGCGTCAAAATTTCTTCGGGTGTCGAGCCTAAATTCACCCCTAAATGGTTCACCAGTTCTAACTGACCAGCAGCATTGACCTGAGCATATAACGCCAGTTCCGTATACGCAGGACCACGGCGTACCAGTGCACCACCAGAGTTATTACACACACCACCAAGTACCGAAGCACCAATACAAGATGAACCAATCACCGAATGAGGTTCACGATTATAGCCTTTTAAAATTTGCTCTAAATTATCTAAGGTCGCACCCGGTAAACAAATGACTTGCTTGCCGTCATGGATGACTTGAATACCCTTTAAACGGCGGGTACTCATAACCAAAACAGGACGATCATAGTCATCGCCATACGGAGTTGAACCACCGGTGAGTCCTGTATTTGCTGCCTGCATAATCACAATACAGTCCGCCTCAATTGCAGCCTGCAACACTTGCCATTGCTCTAGCAAAGTCCCTGGTACAACCACTGCAAGCACTTTCCCCTCACCAAAACGACGACCTTGACGGTACTGACGCGTACTTTGATCATCGGTCAAAACATAAGAACGCCCTACAATATTTTGTAAGCGTTCGATCACTGCTTGAGGAGAAAATGTTTGCATGATGGTTTCCTTTTGGTCATCCATACCACATAGTTTTTTTAAATTTAGAGAAACACAATGGGGTCTTACAGAGAAAAGTTCGATGTAAGCAGCTCATTGACGCTTAGCACCAGCAGCTAATCTCTAGGTATTAGATTTAATGCAAATTGGCTACGCGTTGGCGGCATGGATGCCGCCTGTTGAGCAACCGTACAAGGAAGTACTGTTTGCTCAACAAAAGGTTTTTGGTTACTTTTGACCTTTCAAAAGTGACAAATGCCTATACGTAAAACATCAGCAAATCACCAAATTTTGAGGCTGTGCTTATTGCTTTACTTACTATGTCTTAAAGTCCTTGTTTAATCGCCTGTACTAAACAATCCGCATTAATATCTGAAATCGACTTAGCACCCGTGAGCGTCATCGCAACACGCATTTCCTTATCAATTAAATCAAGTAAGTTCGACACACCTTGTCCACCTGCTGCTGCCAAGGCATAAACAAACGCACGGCCAAGTAAAACCGTATCCGCACCAAGCGCCAACATGCGCACCACGTCTAAACCATTACGAATGCCTGAGTCAGCCAAAATTGCTAAGTCACCTTTTACTGCATCAGCAATTGCAGGCAATGCACGAGCAGAAGACATCACGCCATCTAACTGACGACCACCATGATTTGATACCACAATGCCATCTGCACCAAAACGCACAGCATCTTTGGCATCTTCAGGATCTAAAATACCTTTAATCACCATTGGGCCATCCCAAAACTCACGAATCCACTCAAGGTCTTTCCATGAAATGGATGGGTCAAAGTTCGAGCCTAACCAACCAATATAATCTTCAAGCCCAGTCGGCTTACCTAAATATTTAGAGATATTTCCCAAGTCGTGCGGACGTCCCATTAAGCCCACATTCCATGACCAGTGCGGATGAAACACTGACTGCATATAACGGCGCATCGCAGCATTTGGCCCACTCATACCCGAATGGGCATCACGATAACGTGCACCCGGCACAGGCATATCTACGGTAAACACCAGTGTTGAACAACCTGCCGCTTTTGCACGTTCCAAAGCATTACGCATAAAACCGCGGTCACGTAACACATAAAGCTGGAACCACATCGGACGGTTAATTGCAGGTGCAACTTCCTCAATCGGGCAAACAGAAACCGTTGAAAGCGTAAATGGAATACCTTTTTTATCGGCTGCCATTGCGGCTTGTACTTCACCACGGCGTGCATACATACCTGTTAAACCCACAGGCGCCAAGGCAACTGGCATCGACAGCGTTTCATTAAACAGTTTTGTCTCTAAACTCAACGCGGACATGTCATTCAGCACACGCTGACGCAATGCAATTTCTGACAAATCTTGTACGTTACGCTTTAAGGTATATTCCGCATACGCTCCACCATCAATATAGTGAAATAAAAATGGGGGTAAGCGACGTTGTGCCGCAGCACGATAATCATTGCCAGAAGAAATAATCATTTTGAATCAACTCTATTTAAACGGTTTGCACGTTTCTGGCGAGCTTCGTCTTCATCCAGAGAACGCACATGATTAATCACAAATTCAATATGACCGCAGACAGCTTGGCGTGCGGCCTCGGGGTCTTTACGATCAATAGCATCCATCACCTGAAAATGCTGCTCGCTGAGCAAGTCACCATTTACGGGGTCGTTATAAACTTTTTTACGCCCTAACAAGACGTTGTATTGCAGCAAATCAAATAGACTTCGCATCATTTGAATCAGCACCACATTGTGGGAGGCTTCTGCAATCGCCAAGTGGAATTCAGCATCCGCGACCGCAGCCTGTGCTGAGTCACCCGCATTTTGATGGCGACTAATTTCATTAAAATAATGATGAATTTTGGCGCGATCTTCTGGGGTCGAACGTAATGCGGCATACCATGCCGTCCCCCCTTCAAGCACCAAACGCGCCTCTTGCACATCAAAACGGTATAAAGGATCTTCTTCAATCAGGTTGCTGATTGGGTTCACAATCAGTTGCTGTGGCCATTGTTCAGGTAACTGCTGAATATAAGTTCCATCGCCACGGCGACTAATCAGTACACCTTGACTATTGAGCTGTTGAATTGCTTCACGTAAGGATGGACGAGAAACTCCTAAGCTAGTTGCAAGCTGGCGCTCGGCAGGCAAACGATCACCTTTTTTCATGTGACGCTCTTCAATTAATGCCTGCAATTTCATGACCACTTGATCGGAGATTCTCATCGCGTTTCCTTCACTGGAGTTATGGAATCATCCACGGAACCAGATAAGCCTGAACCGTAATAATGATGCCAACAAAGACAGTGAATATGATGCTATGTTTTACCGTGAAACGGAACAAGTCAGACTCTTTTCCAACTAACCCTACTGCGGCACAAGCAATCGCAATCGACTGTGGCGAAATCATTTTACCTGTCACACCACCACTGGTATTGGCAGCAACCAATAACACTTCCGGAATACCAATTTGCTGAGCTGTAGTTGCCTGTAGTGCCGAGAACAAAGCATTTGAAGAAGTGTCTGAACCAGTAAGGAACACACCAAGCCAACCCAAAAATGGCGAGAAGAAAGTAAACGCATGACCCGTATGCGATAGAGCCAGAGCCAAAGTTGCAGATAAACCGGAATAGTTCGCAATAAAAGCAAACGCCAACACCATACCAATCGAGTAAATCGGTGTTTTTAACTCATTGAGCGTTTCACCGAAGGTTGTTACTGCCTCACTTGCTTTCATTTTTAAGAAAATAACTGTGATGATCGCAGCAATAAAAATTGCAGTACCTGTTGCAGAGAACCAGTCAAACTTATAAATCGCTTCGTATGGTTTCATCTCGGACACAATCGGTGGCATTTTCTCGACCAATTTGTGTAAATACGGCACTTCAAGTTTAAAAATCCAGTGTTCAAGAGCACCATCTTTTGCAAATAATGCTTTAAATGGCTTAACGCTCCAAATCGTGACCATTACCGTTAAAATAGCAAATGGAGACCATGCCTTTGCAATTTTCCCAATACTATAACGTTGAACTGTTGTAGGTTGCTGAGTCAAAGTCTGACCCGCTTCAGGTTCAAAACGGAAAATATGTTTTGGTTTCCAAACACGGAATAACAACGTCAGGCTGACCAATGAAGCAATTGCTGCGGTAATGTCTGGTAACTCAGGGCCAATAAAGTTAGAGGTGAGATACTGAGCAATCGCAAAAGCACCACCACCGACCAATACCGCAGGCCAAGTTTCCTTAACACCACGCCAGCCATCCATAATCGCCATAATCCAGAACAGCACAATAATGGTTAAAAAAGGCAACTGACGACCCACCATCTGGCTAATTTCCATAGTGTCTACACCGGAAACCTGCCCTGCCACAATAATTGGAATACCCATTGCACCGAATGCAACTGGTGCTGTATTTACAATTAAACATAAACCAGCAGCGTAAAGTGGCTTAAACCCTAAACCGACAAGTAGTGCAGCGGTAATTGCGACAGGAGCACCAAAGCCCGCAGCTCCTTCAAGGAAAGTACCAAATGCAAAACCAACGAGTAACATTTGCAGACGTTGGTCTTCGGTAATAGATAGAATGCTTGAGCGGATAACTTCAAACTGGCCTGTTTTTACCGAAATCTTGTATAGAAAAACTGCCCCAATAATGATCCATGAAATTGGCCATAGACCGTAGAAGAAACCGTAAATGATTGATGCAAAGGCCATTTGACCCGGCATTTGATAGAAAAAGAGTGCAATCAGTAATGCAATAATAACTGTGCCCGTACCCGCGATACTGCCTTTTAAACGAAAAACAGCCAAGGCCAAAAAGAAGAAAATAATCGGGATTAATGCAACCGCACTAGACAGCCAAATATTATTTAAAGGGTCATAAAGTTGTTGCCACATATTGAGCATTGTCATCTCCTTGAAATGCCGGGGCGAATTTTTGTACCTTAAAATCTCAACATTTACACAAATTGGTATGACCAATTAAAAATTTAAATGCAAATGCTATTCCTTAAACCACATGCTGCATCATAAACACAGTTATTGGTAAAATCAATGATTAAATAATTATCACAATTGGTATGACCAATAGGGACAAGAAAAATCAAGCCATTTCTCATCTATAATTTTTTTTATTCGACTAAAGTCGTAAAAAGCTTCCTTATAAACTTAAATATGACCTACAGAAATGAAGTATTTGAATATAAAAACTATAAACGTACCAATTTGATGATCTATGTATAATGTGCACACAACTCAAACCACATGTATTGAATTGAATAATGACTACTTTAACGTGTTTTAAAGCTTATGATATCCGAGGCAAACTCGGCACCGAATTGAATGAAGAAATCGCCTATAAAATTGGCCGCGCTTACGGACAAATCTATAAACCAAAGACTGTGGTTGTAGGTTGTGATATTCGTCTAAGCAGTGAGGCTTTAAAACAAGCGACCATACGCGGTTTAAATGATGCGGGTGTGAATGTGCTTGATTTAGGCATGACGGGTACTGAAGAAGTGTACTTTGCCGCTTTTCATTTAGACGTACAAGGTGGTATAGAAGTAACTGCGAGTCATAACCCAATGGACTATAACGGTATGAAATTGGTTCGAGAAAATGCTCGTCCAATTAGTGCCGATACTGGTTTAAAAGAAATTCAGGCTTTAGCAGAGACCAATAACTTTGAAGAAGTTAGCCAAAAAGGTGCAACACAAAGCTATAACATTTTGCCTGAGTTCGTTGACCATCTACTGACTTATATTGAACCTACAAAAATCCGTCCATTAAAGTTAGTGGTAAACGCGGGTAATGGTGCAGCTGGTCATGTGATTGATGCTATTGAAGAAAAATTTAAAGCGCTTAATGTACCGGTTGAATTTATTAAAATTCATCATGAAGCAGATGGTACTTTCCCAAATGGCATCCCTAACCCAATTTTAATTGAAAACCGTGACAGTACCCGAAATGCTGTTCTTGAGCATAAAGCAGATATGGGTATTGCATGGGACGGCGACTTTGACCGCTGTTTCTTGTTCGATGAAAAAGGACAATTCATTGAGGGCTACTATATTGTCGGCCTATTGGCTCAAGCTTTCTTAATCAAACAGTCAGGCGAAAAAATTGTGCATGATCCACGTTTAGTGTGGAACACATTTGATATCGTCGACGAATATAAAGGTGTTGCTGTACAGTCGAAATCGGGGCATGCATTTATTAAAGATGTTATGCGTGAACACAATGCCGTATACGGCGGTGAAATGAGTGCCCATCACTATTTCCGTGACTTTGCTTACTGCGATAGCGGTATGATTCCGTGGTTACTTACTGTTGCCCTACTCTCTGAAACAGGACAATCACTTTCAACACTCGTTGAAAATATGATTACCAAGTTTCCTTGTAGTGGTGAAATCAACTTTAAAGTAGCTGATACACAAATCACTATTCAAAAAATTTTTGATTTCTATGCTGCTCAAAACCCGGAAATTGACCGTACCGATGGTGTAAGCCTCGACTTTGGCGCATGGCGTTTTAATGTCCGTGCTTCAAATACTGAACCGTTATTACGCCTCAACATTGAAAGCCGTGCAGACCGTCAAGCTCAGCCAATGCAATATTATGTAGATGAGTTGACGAGTTTAATTCAGTCTTAATAGAACTCATATCAAAGAGATGGAACATTATTGTTCCATCTCTTCTTTGTTATTCTGCATAATTTTATAAGTATGATTATGTCCGTCTAATACATCCTTATTTAGATTTTCATAACCTTTTAACAATACTTTCTTATCAAAATTACACGTTGGATTTTCATTAATAAATTTTTGGTGAATGGCACTATAACAACTCGAGACATCATCAACAAATTGATAGTAATCTGACAAAGGCAACCCTGCCAGCTTTAATAATTTTGGAGCAACGAAACTTGCAGCAATATAAGGTTGCTTCAAAGGCTTCTTATCTAATTTATAATTGCTCCATACCACAAACGGTGTCTGGTAATTTTTTAAGCTAGTTCGCTCAGGATCATCTTTAAAAAATCCATAACTCTCATAAACTTCTTGTAGATTCGGCAAATGATCGCCAAAGGCCACTAAAATTGTTGGTCGATCTACTGTCTTTAAATATTCAGCGAGTTCTTTTAACTTTTGGTTAGCACGCACAGTTCCAGCAGTATAAGTACTTAGTTTTTGTTTTTCAGTTTCAGACAACTCTTTATTAAATTTATAATTTTGTTTACCAAAGCGATCATCATTATACATTGGATGATTTTCGACAGTAATCGCATAAATAAACTTTGGCTGCTGCTCATTTTCTTTTAAAGTAGACTTAATCGAATCAAAAATAAGATCATCTGTGGCCCAGCCCCCTTGATTAAATATGTTACTCCGATCTTTTTGGGCGATCATATTTTCAAGTGATATAAATTTCTCAAATCCTAACTCTGGATATACCTTATTACGATTATAGTAATAACTGTAGTTATTATGCATTGCAACCGTTTGATAACCAATTGATTTTAAATAATAAGGCAAAGCATAAATTGATTTTTTTAGTTTAGAGACATATAACAATTCATTTGGGAAAAAAGTCGTATTCAGACTCGTAAGCACTTCAAATTCTACATTCGCCGTACCCCCACCAAATGAAGGCGACAATAAATTAGAAACTTGATTTTGGTGAATAAAAGATAATAAATCTTTAGGTAATCCATTTTCTAAATGATGAGAGTCCCAAAAAGACTCCTCCATAACAATAATAATATTCGGATATTCTCTCTCATTCTTTTCTAAAGGTTGAACCAACTGATGTTGCTGCAAAATTTGCTGTATGTCTTGCTCAGATACTTTACGACTAGGTAACAATACGCTGGTTACATTATCCAATACTTTAGAAACGTAAAAAGTCACAAACCCATAATCTTGAATTTTTCGGTAATCACCGATCCAGTCATTTCTGGTATTCGGGAATTCCTGCAAGCTAGCACAAATCATAGGTTTATTTTCGGAAAAACAAGCGCCTGTAGGGTTCCTAATAAAATTTAAGTAAATTAAACCACTACTGATTAGTCCAAAGATAATAATATTAGGGACATAAGTATGAAAAGTCGCTTTACTTTCTTTGCGTACAGCAATGAGGAGTATGATAAGAAAGAAAATAATGAGGGTAAAAAAGATAAGTTGTAAGTGCCAAGGGGTGGCCTTCATTGCTTCTGGAAGTAAGAAAATATCTTCTGGACTTAAATTACTAAATAAATATTGTTGCTTCTTTTTATTAATAAAATTTAAAAATATAACAAATAATTGGCTTAAACACAGTGCAGTGTATTTACGTCCAAGTATAATAAAAAATAGCTGAATGACTGCATAGTTAAAAAGAATTGAAAAAATAGCCTTTTCTGAAATCAAATAGGTATAAAACTTATGCCAAGTTAGATTCATATCCCATGCAACATATACACCTACACAGGTAGATAAAAAGGCAATAAAGATAAATAACAGTTGTTGACGTAGAAAAACCATGACTGCAAAAAGAGGCTAACGTAATAGTGGCGAATACTAGCATGAAAGTAGTCACTACAACTGCAGCCTCTTTTAGAAAACACACGTTCTATTAGCCAACAACTGCTATATATTTGAATTTAGAAAATTTAAATAATTATCTCTTATAACCCGTCGGATTGTGCTTTTGCCAATTCCAACTATCCTTAAGCATATCTTCTAAACCGTATTGAGGTTTCCAGCCCAACTCAGCAACTGCACGAGCATTGTCCGCAAAAGAAGTCGCAACATCCCCTGCTCTACGTGGAGCGAACTCAAAAGCAACAGGTATACTATTCACTTGTTCAAAGGTATTTTTGACTTGTAAAACAGATGAACCATTACCTGTACCAATATTCCATGCACGGCAACCTTGCGCCTGTAAACGGTTATTTAAAGCGCATAAATGTGCACTCGCCAAGTCAACAACATGGATATAGTCTCGTACACCTGTACCATCTACTGTATCGTAATCATTACCATAAATAGATAGTTTCTCACGGCGACCCACAGCAACTTGAGTCACATAAGGCATTAAATTATTTGGAATACCTTGCGGGTCTTCACCAATACGCCCACTCTTATGTGCACCTACTGGGTTAAAATAACGTAGTAAAGCAATAGACCATTTAGAGTCAGCTACTGAAAGTTTTTGTAATAATTGCTCAACAATTAGTTTTGTATATCCATAGTTATTACTTGGCATACCCGTTGGCATATCTTCATTCAGCGGAGAGGTATTTGCCTCATCATATACGGTCGCAGAGGAACTAAATACTAATGTATAAACACCAGCTTTCTCCATTGACTTCACCAGTTGAATACTGCCCGCAATATTATTATCAAAATAAATAAGCGGTTTTTCCTGGCTTTCACCTACTGCTTTTAAACCTGCAAAATGAATAACCGCATCAATTGCGTGCTCTTGAAACACTTGGTCAAGCTCACCAGAATTCCGTATATCACCCTCTACAAAAGTTAAACTTTTTTGAGTGATCTCTTGAACTCTATTTAAAGATTCTTTTGAGCTATTTGAAAGATTATCAAATACAATAACTTCATGGCCTGCTTCTAAAAGCTCTACACAAGTGTGTGAGCCAATATAACCTGCACCACCCGTAACTAAAATTTTAGCCATCGACTTTTCCTAATAAAATTTTAATCAAACCACGTGTTGAAGCATCGAGTGTTGAAAGATCATTTTGAGCACCATTTAAAATTGGAAGTAACTGATCAGCAATCTGCTTACCTTTTTCAACACCCCATTGATCAAATGGGTTAATGTTCCAGATTACAGACTGAACAAATACTTTATGCTCATATAAAGCAATCAACATCCCTAAACTATATGGATTAAGTTCTTTTAAAAGTAATGTCGAGCTTGGCTGATTACCTTCATATTGTTTATAAATTGGTAAATTCTTTAATTCAGCTGAATCCAAAGCTTCATTACCAAAAGCCAATAAACGTGATTGCGCCAAACAATTCGATAATGCGAGGTGATGTTGTTCAATCAATGCCTCAGCATTCTCCACATACGTAAAGTGATCTGCATTATAACGTTGGATCGGTGCAATGAAATCACAGCTTACTGCCTGTGTTCCTTGATGAAGTAGCTGATAAAATGCATGTTGGGCATTTGGACCAACCTCACCCCATACAATCGGACAAGTATCTAATTCAACTTTTTGGCCATCACGTTGTACCGACTTACCATTAGACTCCATTTCAAGCTGCTGCAAATAGGCAGCAAAATACTTTAATCTTCCGTCATAAGGTAATACTGCATGGGTTTGAATATTTAAAAAATTATTATTCCAGATACCGAGTAATGCCATGAGAACCGGTATATTTTGCTCAAAGCTTGTATTTTGAAAGTGCTCATCGACAGCATGTGCGCCAGCTAAAAGCTGTTGAAAGCCATCTATACCAATCGTTAGAGCTATAGGGAAACCAATACAAGACCAAAGAGAATAACGTCCACCTACCCAGTCCCAAAGTAACAACTGATTTTCAGGAGCAATACCCCACTCAGTCATTTTTTCAGCTTTTGTAGATACACCAATGAAGTGACTTTTTACAACGCGGTCATGCTTTCCTAAAGCTTTTTCAAGCCACTGACGAACTGTTTGTGCATTTGATAAGGTATCAATGGTACCAAATGACTTTGAAGAAATAATAAATAAAGTTGTTTCCGGACGCAGTTGATGGAGTAGGTCTGATAACTGGCTACCATCCATAGTCGAAACAAAGTGTACATTAAGTGGTTTGGCAGTTTTTACTTTAAAATCGCATAGTGCATGGGTCACCATTTGAGGCCCTAAATCGGAACCACCTACACCAATATTAACGACATCCTGAATCACTTCACCCGTAGCACCGCGGTATTGCCCAGCATGGATTTTTTCAACCAAAGCATACATACGCTGTAATTGAGTATGAACCTGTTTTGTGAGTTCAGGAAATTTAGAATATTCCGATGGTAAACGTAAGGCCCAGTGCATAGCTGAACGCTGCTCAGTACAGTTGACTTTGTCTTGGGAAAATAAGCGCTCAATCCAGTGAGTTAATTGTTTCGTCTTTGCTAAAGCAAACAATTGTTCTAAAACACTTTTAGTTATACGGTGTTTACTATAATCAAAAACCAATTGATCGAACTTTACCGAATAGTTTTGAAAGCGGTCTTGCTCGGCTGCAAATAATTCTTTGATATGTAATTTTGAATTCTTCTCAACCAAGGAATGAAGCTGTGCTATAGGCGAGACTAACTCTTTAGGAAACTTCTCGATAGATTTACTCATAATCGACCTACTCCTTCATAAGCGAAACCTTTTGCTTTCACATATGCCGGATCGTAAATATTACGCCCATCCAAAATAAGAGGATGCTGCATTACTTGTTGTAACTGTTTAAAATCAGGGCTCCAATATTGTTTCCATGCTGTCACTAAGCATAAAGCATGAGCTCCCTGTGCAGCTTCATATTGGTCAGCACATAAAACAAGATCTTCACGGTCTCCATAAGTTGTTGCGATCTCATCTAAGGCTTGTGGGTCATGCAAACGCACTTTTACCCCTTGTGCCCATAATGCAGCTAACAAAATATGAATAGGTGAGTTATGAGTGCTAGAGGTGTTTTCCTTAAATGAAGCCCCCCAGATCGCAACAGTTTTACCGCTCAAATCACAGTGATAATAATTCCATAATTTACGGAATAAAATTTCTTTTTGTTGTTCATTAATCGCCCACACTTGCTCTAGCAACCGACTTTTAGCCCCTGTTCCAGATACAGTACTCGAAAGCGTTAAAATATCATGTGAAAAGTTTTCACCACCAAATCCAACACCTGCCGACAAATAGGCTGCACCAATACGTGTATCTGCAGCAATACCATGTTTTACATTAGCAATATCAATACCAAGTTTTTCGGCCACCATCGCCAAATCATTCATATAGCTAATACGGGTTGCCAACATTCCCGAAATGCTGAGCTTCGTAAATTCAGCATCTAAAATTGGCATAAATAAATATTGATAGCTAAAACGGAAAAAAGGACGTAATAACTCTTGCATGGTGTCTTGAGCATAGCTCGATTCAACACCAACAATTACATGTTTTACGTTCAGCACGCTATTAATCGCATTTCCTTCTTGAATCACATCAGGAAAATAAACCCACTCATCTTTTGGCAAATGTTGTTTTAATTGATCCGTACCATGTAGACCAAAAGTAGAGCCATTGATCATTAAACGTGGATGAACTATCGGGCGCTCGCTCAACTTTTCAACTGTTTTTAAAGCAAGCTCGATTTGTGTTGGGCTAAAACAAAATAAATAAACTTCAATATCTAAAGGAATTTCAGAAAAAGGACTTTCTTTTAAAAAACCTGCTTTTCTCTGTTTATTTAAATAATGATTAACTTCTTGATCTTGATAAGAAAGTATAGAAATGTTTTCTTCACAGGTGACACTTGTACACCAATAGATCTGATTACCATATTCAGCTAATAATGCTGCCATTACACCAGCATGTAAGGTGGTTCCAAATACCGCGATTTTCATTGTACACCTGATTTTAATATTCTATAAAATTCTCTTCCCTTTACAGGAAGAGAATATATTGCTCTGCTCATATATTCATTCGTTTTTACAAATAGTTAAGCAGAGCTACAAAATTTTATAATTTAAGTTCCTGAATCAACTGTTTAAAATCATTTCCTAACTTAGGGTGTTCAACTCCATAGTGTAGTACAGCTTTTAAATAGCCAATCTTACTACCACAATCAAATGTTTGACCTTGCATACGATAAGCTTCAACAATATCTGTCTCTTGAAGCATTGCAATTGCATCAGTTAACTGAATTTCATTACCTGCACCTTTCGGTGTGTTCTCAAGTAATTGCATAATCTTTGCAGGCAATACATAGCGGCCAACCACAGATAAATTAGACGGTGCAGAGCCTACTGCGGGCTTTTCAACAATGCCCTGCATGACAATACTTTCACCTTCATTTGGGCTATGTTTTACATCCACAATCCCATATTGATCTACTAAATGGTCTGGCACTGCTTCAACCATGATTTGAGCAGCTTGGCTTGAGTTGTAACGAGAAATCATACGGGATAGATCATTTTGTCCAGAGCTATCTTTCACCAATACATCTGGTAATAGCACAGCGAAATCATCTTGACCGACAACACTCTTTGCACATAACACAGCATGCCCTAAGCCTAAAGGCTGAGGTTGTCTTACACTTACTACACTCACATGCTCAGGCACAATTTGAGTAATCTCTGCAAGTAAATCGAATTTTTTCTTTTGTTCTAGAGTGGTTTCCAACTCAAAGTTACGATCAAAATAATTTTCAATTGATGCTTTCGATGAATGAGTAACTAAAATAATTTGTTCAATTCCAGCCTCTACCGCCTCGCGTACTACATATTCAATTGCAGGACGATCAACGACCGTTACCATTTCCTTTGGGATAGACTTACTTGCTGGTAAAAAACGTGTACCTAAACCAGCTACAGGTAAAACTGCTTTTTTGATCATATGACTAACTTTATAGTTAACAATTAATACTGTACTTCATCTTTTTTTGGAGAACCAGAGAAACGACTGGCTCCTACTAACTGATCTGGCGCATTGATACCTTCTTTTTTTAGCATAACCAAAACTGTTTTTACCATAATCTTAAAATCTAACCAGATATTATGATTCTCAACATACTCAACATCTAGCTCAAATTTCTCTTCCCAACTTAAATTATTTCTTCCACTCACTTGAGCAAGGCCTGTCATCCCTGGTCTCACCTCATGGCGTCGCATTTGTCTTGGTGTATAATGTTTCATAAAATCGGCAAGCTGAGGGCGTGGACCAACAATACTCATATCACCTTTTAATACATTAATAAGCTGAGGCATTTCATCGAGAGTAGTAGAACGTAATTTTTGTCCGAAAGGTGTAATTCTTTCCTCATCGGGCAAGAGATTTCCATTCTTATCTAAAGCATCTTTCATGGACCGAAATTTAATCATTTTAAAAATTTTGCCGTCTTTGCCCGGTCTTTCCTGAAGAAAGAAAATAGGTGAACCTAAATTTTTTCTTACCTTATATGCCACTATTAAAAAAATAGGAGATAGAAGGATTAAGGCTATTGTAGCAATGAAAATATCAACCAATCTTTTCATAAGAACTATTTAAACCCATGATTTCGAATAATCTATTATTTACTTTTTCAGCATCAAACTTTTGATGGGCCATTTTCATACTTTCTAGCCCCATAAGATTTATTTGAGATGGTGACTCGATAAAAAAGCACATTTTTTCTGCTAAAGCTTTAGCATCCCAACAAGGAACAATAAAGCCATTCACATCGTTAATTACCGTTTCTCTACATCCTGGGACATCTGTTGTAATAACAGGACGTCCTATAGCCATAGCTTCTTGTGTGCTCCGTGGTACACCTTCTCGATAAGAAGGAAGTACAAATACACTCGAGTTAGCGATCCAGTCTTTTACATTAGAAACATGACCAGGATATTCAAATAAACCCTCTGCGATCAGTTCATCTAGCTGAGACTTCGACAATGCTCCCATATTCTGGGTGTCTAAGCCACCTAGTATTGTAAACTTTGTGTTAGGATATTTATGTTTTACTATTCTAATTGCATCAATAAATTCAAATATACCCTTTTCTTTTAATAAACGACCAATAAATAAAAAACTTACTGGACTTACTGGAGCAACACTATAGCTATATTCTTTCAAGTCTAAACCGATGCCACCCAGAATGTGTACCTTTTTGACTGGGAGAGTGTATGTATGTATAAGATCTTTTTCATCATCAGGATTTAAAAAAATCATATCGTCTAATCTGGGAAAGGCTAAACGATATAATAAGACCTGAATATTACGAATAAGTTTCGTTTTGCTACTTTGACCTTCTGGTTGTTCTGTAAAGGTGTAACCGAGCCCTTCAAGCATCCCAATAATGTGAGGTACTTTTGCAAAGCTTGCAGCCAATGTCCCATAAATAACAGGCTTGGCAAAATATGAAAAAACGATATCTGGCTTAATTTTTTTTATTTTCCGAATAAGCTGATATGTGGACGCAATATCGGCAAAAGGGTTTAGTCCTCCGCGACTTAATTGGTAAGTAATAGGTTCAGCACCTAATGCTTTAATTTTTTCTAAACAGTCTTCTGTATATTCAGAAGTGAAAGCATATACTTGATGGCCATTTTTTAGGAGAGATCGTATTAAATCAGCGCGGAAGCCATAAAAACTTGAACCTGTTGTTCCAACCAATGCAATTTTCTTACTAAGATTCATATATTTTTAACCATTGCAATGTTGTTTTTTCTAAATCAAAATTTTCATGAACATAGTTTAAAGCTTTTCGATTATTCTCTAAACGAGCATTTAAAGGCATATTTATTGCTTTTCGCAATTGATCAGCTAATTCTTTTGAATCTTTAGGAGATGCCATTAAACCATAACCTCCCATAACCTCTTTTACGCCACCACAATCTGTAGCCACAACAAATGTTTCGCAAGCCATAGCTTCTGCAACTACAAGGCCAAATCCTTCAAAAGCTGATGAAAGTACAAAATAATCAGCTATTGACATCAACTCTG
The DNA here is from genome assembly GCF_027855455.1 of Acinetobacter sp. AOR01_HL. Classification (NCBI taxonomy): domain Bacteria; kingdom Pseudomonadati; phylum Pseudomonadota; class Gammaproteobacteria; order Moraxellales; family Moraxellaceae; genus Acinetobacter; species Acinetobacter sp. AOR01_HL. The sequence continues at coordinate 53,458 of NZ_JAKTIM010000024.1, forward strand.
CAATATCATTTCGCCTACCTAGTAAAATAACGTCATTATCAAGATTGAGTTTACTTATTAACTCTTCGATAGCTTTCTTTTGCTCACCATCTCCTGCTATTAATAACTTAAAATCTTCAGAAGAATTTTCTTTTAAGAGACTAATAGCTTTAAGTAAGTTTGGATAATCCTTTTGCTCATTTAAACGACCAACAGCCAAAATTATTTTTTGATTTAGATTAACCTGATTCGATAAAATTATATTTTTATCAACAACCTTTTTCCTAAATTTATTTAAATCTATTCCATTATAAATAGTGATAGCAGTTGAATCAAAAGCTTTCTTTTTTTGAAAGGATTCAGTAGCTTCTTTACTTACATTTGTATTAATATCAGACAAATTATTTGTATAGCGATAAGCTAGCATTCTTAATAAACCACCTTCATTTGAATTGTGTGCAGTGCAAATTAAACGTGGAAAAGAAACATATTTACGGGCTAATCTTGCAAAAATATTTGCATGTACCATATGTGCATGTACAACATCGGGCTTAAATTGCTCAATAACAGTTTTAAATTTCTTAAGAGCGCTACCAAACTGTGCTACTTTATTTAGCTGCAAACAAATTAATTCAATATCAGCAGACTGAGGTTTAACAATAGCTTCTCCTTTTAAATAAGCTATTTTTACATAATGCCCTCGCAAATGCATTTGATCAGCAAGGTCAGCTACTACTTTTTCAGCCCCCCCTCCGCCAAGACCCGTGATTAAATATAATATTTTCATTTTAAAAAATTTCTCTTATTTAAAATTGAAAAACAAAGTAGTGCAAAGCATGCAAAAAACAATACAGAAGGATTAGAAAGCTTTATCAGTGACAAACAAATCAACAACTTCTCTTTAATTGTTGTGTTTGACCTAAATAATGAATAAGCAAATAAAATAAGAATAAAAGAGCCAATTAAAACTCCAAATACTGTTATAGTATTTAAATAAAAAGTTAAATCCAATAATGCTTCGTAAAACTGAGGTGAATTTTCTGAGGGTAAAAGAAATCCATATCCACCAACAATCATATTAAAGTCTGAAAAAAAATATTGTATAGCTTGTAACTTTACATTATTACTTCCATCATCTCCATCATTAAAACGCTGAATTCTTTCATTAATCATCTCAAAACTAAATAAATAAAAAACAAAAATTGCAATTCCGCCAAAAATATAGTTTTTAATATTTTTTGAATAAATAATAAGAAGATATAAAGCTGATAAAATTAAACCCAGAAATGACATGGAAAGTGTCAAAGACAGAATACCTAATACTCTGGAAAATTTAGCATTTTTATCAATAAAATACTGTAAAGTTAATAACCCAAATTGAACTCCAACAAAAACTGCTGGTTCAGATGTTATACTAGTTGGTCTATACATCCAATCCCCAACATACCATGTTCGAGATTCCTCTCCGCCTAATAAAATACCAAAATCTAATAAACTACGATCTACACCTAAAAAATAAAAAGAAGAAAATTGTGCAATCACTATAAATGATAAAAAACAAATATAAAATGCGATAGATTTTCTTAAAGTATCTATATTTGCCTTAATAATATAATCATACATTAATAAAGCAACGGCTATAAAGAAAATTACTTTTTGATATACAAGTATTAGAATTATTTGCTGAATATATAAATATTGGAAAAAACAAAGAAATTCTAAGAGAACTATAGATAAAATTAAAATTTTAATAATATCTAATCTTATATAAGGATAAATATAAAATCGACACAAGGTTAAAATTGATAATCCAATAAACTGCGTTCCATAAAAGGCAAGAGGAGCTTGTACATCTAACGTAAAGCAAAAAAATAAAGCACATAAGAAAAATATGCTAGGCTCTCGTTTTAACTGGATCATTGGCTTAATAACTCAATCCATAAATTAATGATATTTTGAATTTCAAAACGATTCGAAGTACTTTTTGAACTTTCTACAAAATTCAAAAAAGTATTTTCGTCCATTTTAGCCATTTTTAAAATTTTTTGGCTAAAATCATGTAAATTATCAGCTTGTGCTAAAAAGCCATCTTTCCCATCTTCTATCACTTCTGCTGGACCAGTATCACAATCAAAAGAAACTATAGGCAATTTATAACTTCTAGCTTCTAACAAAACCATAGGAAGTCCTTCAAATCTTGAGCTCATACAAAAAAAAGAAGCTTTATTATAAAACTGACTCATATTTTTTTGCTGACCAGCAAAAATAATTGACTCTGAAACGCCATAGTTTACAGCCATTTCTTTTAAGCTAACCTCATCCTCTCCAGTTCCAACGATTATAATTTTCCAACCATCCAATTTATGAGCAACTTTCGACCAACTAGGTATGAGTAAGTCGAAACCTTTTTGATAAGTTAAACGTCCAACACACAGAATAATTTTATGTTCTAGGCTTGGGGTATTGTCTTGAAGCTCATAAGGACTAGGATTTGCTATTGCAACAACTTTATTCGTATGAGTAAGATTAAATCTTTTATCCCAAAAAGACTTATCTCTTTCAGTCAATGTAACAATTTTATTACCCCATTTTGCAGCCATCCATCGCCCCAAGTCACGAAACCGAGAGCCAAGGTTGACTTTTAAGTTAAAATGTTCCCAACAAATATGATTAATTCTTAATCCAGCGCAAGCAGGCACTGTAAAAACGCAACTGATACTATCTACAACAATCAGGGTATCTATTTGCTTAGATATCAAAAAATTCCGGATTTTTCTAACTGCTTGGAAAAAATTCTTTTTCATTGAAACTTTTTCATTAAATAAAGCCTGAATTTTAATATTTGAATTAAGTTCAAAAAAAGGCTGGTCTCCATGACTTAATGATAAAATAAAGACATTATTATTCTGTTGAGCTAAATTGTTTGCAATTAAAGTAGTAACACGCTCTGTTCCACCTGAATTATTAATATTACCAATAATAAAACAAATTTTTTTCATACTATATACCAACTTTTATAAATCTTGAAAAATACGAAAAAATAGCATAAATAATATTTGTATCTTGCTTACGTTGCATGAAACTCTTGTTTAAATAATGTGCACACTGTCCAAATCTAATAATTGTTTTAACCCAAGCCATTACATTTCCAAAGTACACATATATAGGAATAAGTTTCAACATAGTAGCACGGGATATATAATGTCCTTCAGCATGCTTCAATAATGAACTTTTACTTAAACGATTTTCTGTTGCATCATCAAAAAACAATCTTAATGGTTCAGGTATATATGCAAATTTATACCCTGCATGCGAAATTTGGACGTAAAACCATATCTCAGGAATAAACTTAATATTCGAAGCGACTGGATATAAAAAACATTTCAAAATATCTGTTTTAAAAACATCAATTCTTTCACCAAAATTTTTTGCATTAGAGAATTCTTCAAAATATGAACTTATTACAATATTTTCAGATATTTTTTTTCCATCAAATTTCTTTTTAACATTTGAATAAGCTAGAAATCTCAAGCCTATAATAAAGTCAGAATTTAGTAAAGATATATACTTCTGGAATATTTCTTCTATATTTGTTTCTTTAGCGAGAGCATCATCTGAGTCAACTCCACAAAATAAAAATCCATTCGCATTAAGTACAGCTTTATTCCATGCCGCCTGCTTACCAGCATTTTCTTGTTTTAAGTAACGTATATTTATGATACTTTCTTGTATAAACTCTTTTACAACAATTTCTGTATGATCTGTTGAGCCATCATCTACAATTAACCATTCAAAATTTTTCAAAGTTTGTTTTTTTAAACTTTCATATAAACGACCTAAAGTATGAGCACGATTATATGCTGGAGTAAAAATTGTTAATGCAACACTCATATTTTGTAGGCTCCTATAGGCAATAAAACCTTTACGATACTTGCCTTTTTATAAAATAAATTTAAAATCAAAGATGATATAATTTCTGTAACTAGAACCGCATATGCTGCTCCAATTACACCCCATTTTTTTATAAAAAAGTAAGATAAAGCTAAATTTAATAAACAACAGAATATTGATTTATATGCTAAAAATTTATATCCATTAAATTTAATAATTAAACGTGAAAAGTAAAATCCTATTACCCAAAAAAACTGAAAAATCAATAAGCACCTTAAAATTTCAATAGATTTAAGATATTCATTACCATATAAAAAAGTCACAATATAATGTGCTGAAAACTCAAGTAGAATGACTATAATTAATGATAAAATAATTATATTAAATAAAACTTTATTAGATAACTTTATGTATTCATATTTATTTTCAATATTAATATTATATATAGAAGTCATATAACTCATAATTAAAGTTGTAGGCATAATGCACCACGCGCCAGCGAGAACAAATGCAATAGAATATATTCCTACGCTTTTTGTTCCCTCTAAATAAGCCAACAAAAAATTTGATATTTGGCCATTAATAGTAGCGGTTAAAATAGCCAATGTTAATGGTATACCAGCACCTAAAAAATAACCAAAATATTTTTTAGTTTGTTTTTTAGATTTAACTTTATTAAAATTGATATGATATCTACATTTATATATAATAAATTTAATCAAAAACGGTATTAAAGACATTAAAATTATGGGAATACTTAAGTAAAGCACATTTAATTTAAAATACACTATACTATATCTTAGAGCAAGTGCTATAAGTAAGCCAACAATATTTGCCAATACATTAAATTTTGATAATAACTGTCCTTCATAAAAGGAATTAGCCAAGTCAATAGAAGTAAAATAATAAGCTATTGCAGTAGAAGAAATAAAAAAGAAACCTGTAAAACTTGTGTTAAAATAAGCCCACATCACTACTAATATAGATAGAACTATATATATAATACTAACAAATATCATCGAATTCTTTAAAAAAAGACTATGATGAGGTTTATTTTGGCTAACATATTTAAAATATATTTGATCCAACCCCAACTGAGCAATTGTTTTTAATACAATAAAAATTGAAGCGGCTAATGCAATTTCACCATATATAGCTGGCCCTGTGTATTTAGCTACAGCCGAAATAATAAAAATTAAACCAAAAAGAGATATACCTTTTTCAAAAAGCATCCATAGTGAATTTCTAATTCTAGGATCATTTTTTAATTTATAAATTAAGTTCATCATATTTACAGTCGTAAATCACTTTCAGTTTTATCAAGTATGTACTTTAAGTCATATAGAACATGTTTCTCTTTGCCTAATGCAATGAGCTCCTGACTCGACATTGCTTTAAACTGATCATGGGCAACAGCAATAACTATTGCATCATAATGACCTTGCTTTAATTCCGTAACTGGAGCTAAGCCATACTCGCCTTCAACTTCGGCACTATCTACCCAAGGATCGTAAATATCAAGATCTAAATCGTATTCCTTTAGTGCTTTCACCATATCTACAATTTTAGTGTTGCGGATATCAGGGCAGTTTTCTTTAAAACTTAAACCTAAAATTAATATACGAGCACCTACCACTTGTATGCGCTGCTTTACCATTTCTTTGATCAATTGGGTTGCAACATATTCTCCCATACGATCATTTAAACGACGAGCTGCCAAAATAATTTCTGGATGTAAACCAATTGACTCTGCTTTATGCGTTAAATAATACGGGTCAATACCAATACAATGACCACCAACTAAACCAGGTCTAAAGTTTAAAAAATTCCATTTTGTACCTGCTGCCTTGAGTACATCTTCTGTATCGATACCCATTTTATTAAAAATCAGAGCCAACTCATTGATTAAAGCGATATTCACATCTCTTTGTGTATTTTCAATGACTTTAGCAGCCTCAGCGACTTTGATACTTGGGGCCTTATGTGTACCCGCTTCAATGATTAGTTTATAAACTTGATCAACATAATCAGCGACATCAGGAGTGGAACCCGATGTAATTTTTAAAATATTGGTTACACGTCGCTGTTTATCACCAGGATTAATACGTTCAGGACTATAACCAACAAAGAAATCTTGATTAAATATCAAGCCTGAATGTTTTTCTAATTCAGGTATACATACCTCTTCTGTCGCACCAGGATAAACCGTTGACTCATAAACAACGATATCGCCTTTTTTTAGAACTTTAGCAATGCTTTGGGATGCTTTTATAAGCGGGGTCAGGTCTGGCTGTTTAAAGTCATCGATTGGTGTAGGTACAGTAACTATAAAAAAATTTGAATTTTTTAAATCGTTGATATCAGCAGTGTATGAGAGATGTTCTACTTGTTTTAGCTCATCTGAAGTGACTTCTAATGTATGGTCATAGCCACTTTGTAACTCTCGTATCCGTTGCGGGTTTATATCAAAGCCGATTGTAGGTTTATGTTTACCAAATTCAACCGCTAAAGGCAGCCCAACATACCCTAAGCCGATAATTGCTATTTTTAGTTGTTCAAGTTGAAACATATATAAAACCTAACCATTTAATTTTAAATGGAGAAACATCATGGATACGACCTACTACGTTAATATAGCAGACTTTAAACAAAATTTTCTCGAAATATACAATCACTGCTTGGCAAATAAAGTATGATTTGGGTTAATTATAGACTACAATCCAATGTCTTCATGCAAAGTATCATTGGATTACAAACAATAAAGGGTTTGAATGTGAAGCACCAAAGCACATTATTATTTTTAGCCATTTCACTTTCGTTTACAGGATGTGCAGTCACCTCAGGCTTACAAACTTATGACTTACCTGAACAGGGAACTTTTAAAACAGCTCAAGGAGCAGAAGTTTCTGTTGTTCAACTCACCCAAAACAATATTCCAAAAATCAGTTCTGAATCTTTGCGACCGCAAGGAAATATTAGTGCTCTGTTTAATACTCCCTTTTATCAATATCGCTTAAGTCCAGGAGATGTCTTATCCATTCAACTTTGGGCATATCCTGAAATTACTCCCCCTATTCAAGGGGCTTCAAGTGATATTAAAGCATTTGGTTATCCAATTGACTCTGCTGGAAATGTTCAATTACCACTTGTAGGCCAAGTTCATATTGCCGGAAAAACACTTGCTGAGACCAATAAATATTTACGTAATCAATTTGCTAAATATTTAAAAACACCTGACGTTGTAGTTCGAGTCTTGTCTTATCAGGCAAAACGCTACTTTGTTAATGGTCAGGTTATGAAAAGTGGTCAATATACCTTAGATGATCAACCTATCAGTATTTATACGGCCCTCAGTATGGCAGGTGGTGTAAATCAAGAATCTGGTGACAATACTGATATTCAGCTTATTCGTAATGGCGAAGTTTATAACTTAAATGTTGTTGCTCTTGAAAAGCAAGGTTACTCATTACACAAGTTACTAGTACAACCCAATGATACAATTTACGTAAATACCAAACAAAACCAAAAACTCTATGTTATGGGTGAGTCTAATAAAAGCTCAGCTATTCCATTACGAGATCAAGGTATGACTTTAAGTGATGTATTGGGTGAAAGTGAAGGAGTTAACCCATACTCAGCAAGTGCAGCCCGTATTTATGTTATGCGCACAGATTTACAAACAAAAAAATCAACTATTTATCAGCTTAATTTAAGTAGTATTGGTAACCTTGCATTATCTAATCAATTTCAAATGCAAAAAAATGATATTGTTTATATCGATGCAACTGGTTTAACACGCTGGCAGCGTATCATGAACCAGATTGTACCGTTCTCAAGTGCACTTTATACCTTTGATCAATTGGGTAAAAACTAGCATGCAGTTACAAAACATCTTAGTGGTCTGTGTTGGTAATATTTGCCGCAGCCCAATGGCAGAGTACTTTTTAAAGGCTCAACATCCTACATTAAATATCTCATCTGCTGGTATTTCGGCTCTAGTAGGCCATGCTGCAGATGATAAGGCTATTTATTGCATGGATCAGCTGAGTATTGATATACGTCCCCATATTGCTCGTCAGCTCAGTGCCGAATTAATCAAACAAAATGATTTAATTTTGGTCATGAGCAATAATCAACAAAAGCATATTGAACAAACTTGGCCATTTGCTAAGGGTAAAATTTTTAGACTTGGCCATTGGCAAGGGCAAAATGTACCTGATCCTTATCAGCATGACCAAGCTTTTTTTGATCAGACTTGCCGTAATATTCAAAGCTATGTGCAAGATTGGCGCACTCAATTATAATTGTATATTAGTTGTAAATTTATGAACCAAAACTCTAAAACTAGCGAAGATAGCATCGATTTAAAAGAGTTATTCTTTTCATTGATTGCACAGTGGAAAATCATAGCATGCTGCGTGGTCTTAAGTTTAATTTGTGCCTTGCTATACTTACGGATAACGCCAGATACTTATTCTGTAGATGCAATGGTACAAGTTGAGGACAGTAAAGGCGCTGCCTCTGCTGCTTTGCTTGGTGACCTTTCTAAAGTCAGTGGAGGTCTATCTCAAAAATCACCAGCTGATCCAGAAATAGAGATTCTTCGTTCTAGAATGGTTTTAGGACAAGTCATTCAGAACCTTAATCTTGATATTAACGTCAAAGATAACCAATCAGGATTGATCGACAAGTTAATTTCACAAGATAAGAGTAGACTTGAGTATCGTCATGAATCTGTACTGTACAGTAATCAAAATAATAATTTGATTATACGAGAACTTAAAGTACCTGAATATTATTTAGATAAACCCTTAAAGTTAGAGTTCAAAGGTGCAAATCAATTCACTTTAACATACAAAGATCAAGTTGTATTTAATGGTCAATTAAACAAAAAAAATATACTAAATACAAATAGAGGTCTTTGGCAGGTACAACTTAATGCTCAAGGTAACCTGAAAGAACAAAGCTATACTTTAACTAAACTCGCTCTACCAACAGCCGTTAAAAATTTTAATGATATCTATAGTGTTGCTGAAAAAGGTAAAGTGACTGGTGTTATTGGTTTAAATTATCTAGGTCAAGATCCTGAGCACATTACACAAGTACTAAATAATGTTCTAACTGTTTATCACCAACAAAACATTGAGCGAAAGTCTTTAGAATCTAAACAAACTTTAGCTTTTCTTGAGAAACAATTACCAGAGCTTCGAAAGCAGCTAGAAGATTCTGAGATCAAGTTTAACCAATTTCGTGAAAAGTACAAAACTGTCGATGTGAATGCTGAATCGGAGCTGTTACTTAAACAAAATATTGATTTAGAAAAGCTTAAGATCGAGTTACAACAGAAACAAGCTGAGCTTTCTGCTAAATATACTAATGATCATCCATTAATCTTGCAAATTGATGCGCAAATTACAGAGATTAATAAAAAGATTGCTGATCTTAACAATCGTTTAACTCAACTTCCTGAGACTCAACGTTTATATTTACAACTTTATCGTGATGTAAAGGTCAATACTGAGCTATATACATCATTACTCAACTCATATCAGCAACTCAAAATCGCCAATGCAGGTGAGATAGGTAATGTTCGCATTATTGATACTGCGGTAGAACCTGTTAAACCTATTAAACCTAAAAAATTGATTGTTCTAGTACTTTCTATTTTTGTTGGTGGTTTTATCGGTGTATTAATTGCATTATTACGCAATATGATGCGTAGCGGAGTTAATGATTCAACTCAAATTGAAAATGAATTAGATCTGCCAGTTTATGCGACTGTACCTCGTTCCCCTATTCAAGAGACTCGTATGAGTATTTTGAAAAAGAAAAAGAGTATTCCTATTTTAGCAGTTAAAAGTAGTGATGATATTGCGATTGAAAGTTTGCGTAGTATTCGTACTGCCATTCACTTCGCTTTAACCTCAGCAAAAAATAATATTATTATGATTGCTGGCCCGTCTCCAGAGGTTGGTAAATCTTTTATTTCAACTAACTTGGCGACCATTTTTGCACAAGGAAATAAACGCGTATTATTGATTGATGCTGATATGCGTCGTGGCTATATGCATAAATACTTCGATGTTGATGTAAAACCTGGCCTTTCTGAATTACTAAGTGGCCAAGCTGACTTGACACAAGTTTTACATAAAACGCAAGTTGCGAATCTCGACGTGATTACCCGTGGTAAGAGCCCAACAAATCCTTCAGAGATTTTAAGCTCAAACCAGTTTAAGGAATTACTTGAGCAGCTACAAAGCCAATACGACCACATCATTATTGATACTCCACCAGTGCTTGCAGTAACCGATGGTATTATTATTTCGCAATATACTGGTGTGAACTTAATTGTTGCACGCTACGCCAAGTCACAAATGAAAGAGCTTGAACTAACTGTTAATCGTTTTGAACAGGCGGGTGTTAAAGTCAACGGCTTTATTCTCAATGATATTCAACGTGCTAGCGCTGGCTATGGTTATGGCTATAACTATGCTTATGCCTATAAGGCACAAAAAGAAGACTAATTAAAACTCTTCATAAAAAACCGGATCAAATGATCCGGTTTTTTATTTGCTTTTTAAGTTTTGCCACATTAAAACTAACTAAAATATATAAAAAACCACTCGTTTTTTTTGTTAAACATTCTATGCTTAAGTCGAAGCATGCTAAGATCGAAGCAGCCTTTTAGACTCAAATGATTATTTTTGGAACCTTTTATGAGTAAAGCCTTACCCATTGCTGTCGCTGTAGTATTAGGCGGTGCTGCACTTGTACCTGTATATTATGCAACTCAACATCCGACCACAGAAGTCGGACGTAAAGCAGACAAAAATGCTTCTCCAATTCAAAAAATCAGTTACGTTCTTGGGTATGAAGTTGCTCAGCAAACTCCTCCTGAACTGGATACCAAAGCATTTGTTCAAGGGATCCATGATGCGCGTAATAAGCAGCCTAGTGCTTATACTCAAGAAGATTTAAAAGCTGCCGTTGCTGCTTATGAAAAAGAGTTACAACAAAAAATGCAGCATCAAGATAAGCCTGAGCAAGCGGGTACAGCTACTGACTCTGCAGATGCACAGTTCCTTGCAGAAAACAAAACGAAAGCTGGCGTAAAAACCACTGCATCAGGTTTGCAATATATCATTACTAAAGAAGGTACTGGTGAACAGCCAACTGCTCAGTCTGTTGTCAAAGTACATTATGAAGGTCGCTTAATTAATGGACAGGTTTTCGATAGTTCTTATAAGCGTGGTCAACCAGTAGAATTCCCGCTTAATCAGGTCATTCCGGGTTGGACTGAAGGTCTTCAACTCATGAAAGAAGGTGGAAAAGCGACTTTCTTCATACCATCAAATCTTGCATATGGCCCACAAGAGCTTCCTGGAATTCCAGCAAACAGTACACTGATTTTTGATGTAGAACTCATTTCAGTGAAATAATAACAATCCAGGAGAGTCGTTATACTCTCCTGTTTTTTTGGAAAAAGACATGAAAAAAATCAGTTTGGTTATTGCAGCGTCAACGATGAGCTTATCTGTTTTTGCTGCTGCACCGATAACAAATAAAAGCCCGGCAAAAGATCAATTTAGTTATAGTTATGGTTATTTAATGGGCCGTAATAATACTGATGCGTTAACAGATTTAAATCTTGATATTTTTTACCAAGGTTTACAAGAAGGTGCTCAAAATAAGACAGCACGCCTAACTGATGAAGAAATGGCGAAAGCAATTAATGATTATAAGAAAACATTAGAAGCTAAACAGCTAGTCGAATTTCAAAAACAAGGTCAACAAAACGCTCAGGCTGGTGCAGCTTTTCTGGCAGAAAATGCTAAAAAATCTGGTGTGATTACGACTAAATCAGGTCTGCAATATCAGGTATTAAAAGAAGGCACTGGTAAAACACCTAAAGCCACCTCTCGTGTAAAAGTAAACTATGAAGGACGTTTACTCGACGGAACTGTATTTGATAGCTCAATTGCACGTAATCACCCTGTTGATTTCCAGTTAAATCAAGTGATCGCTGGATGGACCGAAGGCTTACAAACTATGAAAGAGGGCGGTAAAACCCGTTTCTTCATTCCAGCAAAACTTGCTTATGGTGAAGTTGGCGCTGGGGATAGTATCGGTCCAAATAGTACTTTAATTTTTGATATTGAGTTGCTACAAGTTTTGCCAAAATAATTTTCGAAGATAAAAAAAGCGATCTAAATTGATCGCTTTTTTATTTTAGTGTTTTAAATCTCTCGGTCTAAAGCCTGTCAGTAATAAGCCAATTAAGTAAGCGATCACCCCTACAACGCATAAACCGACTACCTCTGCAACACGAATCCATTGAGAGAGTTCACCGTTATACCAATTTAACCCGAACCAAAGTGCTGCAATCATCGCAAGGTTAGCCAAACCATATTGAAGTGCCAGTTTTTTCCAATGTGCACCAAATCGGAAAATATTACGCTTATGTAGATAAAAATAGAGCAAACCTGCATTTACTAAAGCTGAACCAGAAGAGGCTAATGCAAGCGCCATATGCTCTGCATGCCAATTGATTAGTTTAAAAAATCCAATAAATACAACGTTTAAAATCGCATTGGCAGCAACCGACATTAAACCCACACGGACCGGTGTTTTTGTATCTTGCTGCGCATAGAAACCTGGTGCAAATACTTTAATTAACATAAAGGAAATTACGCCTGCACTCATACATTGCAATGCAAGTGCTGTCATTTGTGTATCGCGTAAATCAAACTCACCACGTTGGAACAATGCCTGAATAATCGGTGTAGAAAGCATAAATAAAGCAATACTTGCTGGCAAACCAACCAACACAATCACTTTTGCTGCCCAATCGATCATACTGCGAAACTTCGCTTGGTCTTGTTCAGCATGACGTGCTGACAGTGAGGGTAAAATCACTGTACCAATCGCAACACCGATTAATCCTAAAGGTAACTCAGTCATACGTTCGGCACTGTAGAGCCAAGATACTGAACCATCTTGCATAAAAGATGCCCAAATCGTATTTAGCAATAGGTTAATCTGAGTCACAGATACACCAAATAATGCTGGAAGCATTAATTTTAAAATACGTTCTACACCTTCATGTTTAAAATCAACTTTCGGTGGAATCAGTAAGTTTTTACGCCATAACTCAGGAATTTGTATCGCTAACTGTAAAATACCAGCCGCAACAACTGACCAACCTAAAGCTTTGATTGGCTCAGCCATATACGGTGTAAGCCACCAAGCACCTGCAATCATTGCTACGTTCAGTAAAACAGGTGAAAAAGCTGGCGAGGCAAACGAGCCATAACTGTTTAAGATGCTGCTGGCAAAAGCCGTAAGCGACATAAACATTAAATAGGGAATGGTCAGACGGAACATACTGACCGCTAAATCAAACTTTTCAGGGTCATTATGGAAGCCCGGCGCATACATATAGATAATTGCTGGAGCTAAAACCATAGCCACAAAAGTCAGTAACGTCATGACTGTCAGCAAACAACCAAATACTCGACTAATTAAGATCTGCACTTCTGCATGCGCACGACCTGTTTTATATTCGGTCAATACCGGAATAAAAGCCTGTGAAAAAGCCCCTTCGGCAAACAACCGTCGAAAGAAGTTGGGAATACGAAAAGCCACAACGAAGGTATCGAAATCTTTACCCGCACCAAACACGTTGAGCAATACGACATCTCGTACTAAGCCCAATACCCGTGACAACATCGTCATCGCACTGACAATAAAAGTCGATCGCCATAATGCCATCGTACTCACCTACAGCTATATTCGAAAGTCGCTATTGTAATGAAACTAGAAAATCTTTTCGTTGTGAAATGATGAATGAACTCAAGTTTTTTTCTGTGCTAACAACTGCCTAAAGTGCTGCCATTTAAAATAAGGTCCCGGATCGGTTTTTCGGCCCGGTGCAATGTCTGAATGCCCTGCAATATGGTTTTTAATTTCAGGATAGGCCTGACGAATAGCAGTAACAACGTCAGTTAGCACTTCATATTGTACGTCTTCAAAAGGTAAATCATCACTTCCTTCAAGCTCAATACCAATTGAATAATCATTGCATTCAACTTTGGCTAAGTAGCTTGAACGCCCTGCATGCCATGCACGATCATTAAAGTTAACAAACTGTAGGACTTCACCTGTTCGTAAAATTAACAGGTGTGTAGAGACTTGCATACCTTCAATAGTCTGAAAATAGGGATGAACGGACCAATCTAATTTATTCTGGAAAAACTGTTCAATATAGCCTCCCCCAAACTGAGAAGGCGGCAAGCTAATATTATGAACCACAATCATTTGTATTTCGGTACCAGCGGGACGCTGGTTAAAATTTGGAGAAGGTACTTGTCTCGCGCCTTTTAATTGTCCATCTATAACTTCATACGGTGTGATTTGCTTCATTGAGATGCCAATAAATTGCTTGCCAATTGTTTTAGTTTAAAACAGTTAATTGCTTTTCAGAGTAGTCAGCATGATTGTTTATCGCGATTAATCTGATAAAACAGCTTATTTTTAAAGTCGACGGTGCTAATATATCGCAAGTTTTAGGGTCATCGACAAAATGGAAACCGTATGAGCATACCTCAGTCTTTGCTTGAACAGTCAATTCAAATCAATATTCAACAAGCATTACAAGAAGATATTGGGGACGGTGACATTACCGCCATGCTCACACCTGAAGATGAACAGGCTACCGCAACTATTATTAGCCGTGAAGATATGGTTTTAGCTGGACAGCCTTGGGTGAATGCGCTCATCTCAGCTTATGACAACACTGTACAGGTGACTTGGTTAAAACAAGAAGGTGACCGTGTTGCTGCAAATGAAGCCTTTTTAAAGCTTGCTGGTTCTGCACGTAGCTTACTGACTGTAGAGCGCCCTGCTTTAAACTTTATTCAAACATTATCGGCTGTTGCAACAAAAACTGCTGAATATGTTCAGCATCTTGAAGGTTTAAACACAAAGCTTCTCGATACACGTAAAACTTTACCGGGCTTACGTATTGCACAAAAATATGCCGTAACCGTCGGCGGCGGAAAAAATCACCGCCTCGGTTTATTTGATGCATTCTTAATTAAAGAAAATCATATTATGGCAGCGGGCGGTATTACCCAAGCGATTGCAAAAGCACATCAAATTGCGCCGGGTAAACCTGTTGAAGTCGAAGTTGAAACTTGGGATGAGCTAAACCAAGCGCTTGAAGCAGGTGCGGACATTGTCATGCTCGACAACTTTAGCCAACAACAAATGATTGATGCTGTAAAACACGTGGCGGGTCGCTGTAAACTCGAAGCTTCGGGTAATATCACTATTGAAAACTTACGCGAAGTAGCGACTACTGGTGTCGACTATATTTCTATGGGCGTGTTGACTAAAGATGTCAAAGCCGTTGATTTATCAATGCGTTTTAATGCCTAAATAAAATCAGCATCATTATTGGTATTTTTTTGCGACTTGGTCATGTCTGCCGCTTGTGTTTTTTGCCATGCTGACTGAGTCGCTTGTGCCCCGCTATCCCGTGGATCGGCAGCCATTAAAACAAAAGTAACTACTGCTAATAATACAATAAAACCTTGTAGCATAAATTTTCCCCATCACTTTAAAAAATTAGGGTTTCAAGGTAAAAGATAAATATGACCAGGCTTAGGAGATTCTGTTACAAAAGGTAAGTCTTTATTTTTATTATTCATCTATACGACAGCATCTTCCCACATAGTATTTTATATAAACACCCTATTCCCTTTATTTACTATCGTGATGTGGATATCTCGTTTCTCTATTCGGCCTACGCGGCAGAGTCTTACCGCTTATAATTTTTTTGCCAACAGCTCATTCTGTTACTTTGGTTTTGCCCAAAGTAACCAAAGGCATTGTCATCTGCAAAACCTGCCCATTTTCATCCTCTATCCTATTTTGTTGCAAAAATAAGATCCTTATAGATTATAGACAGGTTGCAGATGACTTTTAGCACCAGCAAATGAGGAATAAATTCCAATACCCTCATTAAGGGAAAAACTTACCAGCTTAAGACTCTAAATACCCCATATATGGATCAGAAATTGAATCTTCTTGAGTTTCTATACGCCCTGCAAAACGGCGACTAAACGTCGCATCTTCCGCTAATGTCACCGTAAAATCATACCAACCACCAAATTCAGACATATCCCAAACCAGTTCTTTTTCAGAACTATTGGTTTCTATCGCCCATGTCTTGTTTGGCAGATAAGCATTTGCCTTGACAGTGAGCTTGACTGACTTATTACCATCATGACGCACTTTTAAATATAAATTCGCATCACATTCTTCTACACATACTCTAATTTCCGGTAATGCTTGAGTCTGATTAGCTTGACTTAAATTACCTTTAAACGCACGGTGAAAACCATTTGGTCCAAGTACCCATAAATCATACTGTCCATTTGTAGTATTCCACACGTCATCAAGCTGTTTGCCCGCCTCAACCATATAACGACGTGGAATTACGGTAAGATCCAAACGGTTATAGACATGGAAAACAGCTGCCTGCTTGCCCGTATTTGAGAACATCAGCTTTACAGTCTTTTGTGCTGCATCGACTTTGGCACTGGTGTGCAAAATATAAGGTAAAGCACGCGATGGTCGAATTCCCATTTCCTGCTGAGGAAATTGTTGCTGGCTCGGAACAGGAACTTGGGGCAATAAAGCTTGAGCGACACGAATCGCATCGGCTTCGGCTTTTGTTTTCTTCCCATCTAGTTCAGCAACAGGCAAAAGATTCGGTGTTTTAAAATTAAATGCCGTTGTTAAATCACCACATACAGCACGGCGGTATGGGCTAATGTTAGGTTCTTGTACACCAAAACGTTTTTCTAAGAATTGTAAAATAGAAGTATGATCAAAGACTTGAGAATTTACCCATCCTCCACGGCTCCACGGCGAAATCACATACATTGGAACGCGTACACCCGGACCATACACTCGACCATCTGGCTTAGGTTGAGATTTTGAAGTCGCCACTGCTGGATGGTTAAAGTATTCATAAGATACTTGTTGGTCCGTTAAAGTGGTTTTTCCATATACAACACCGTTTATATCTTTAGAAGGTGCACTTGGTGAAGGAACATGGTCAAAGAAACCGTCATTTTCATCGAAGTTCACCAATAAAACGGTTTGGCTCCACACTTGAGGGTTTTCAGTTAATGCATTTAATACTTCCTGAATATACCAAGCGCCTTGTACAGGACTAGATGGCCCTGGATGTTCACTGTAAGTTGCCGGAGCAACTAACCAACTCACTTGCGGTAATTTACCCTGCGCAATATCAGCTTTAAAAGTTCCTAAAAAACCACCGTCCGGCATGGTATTGGCAATACCTTTGTAAAGTGGTTGAGTCGCATCAATCTTTTCATCATAGGCTGGACACGTTAGTGTGTCGTTACTGACAGGCTGACCAGATTGCTCATTTGCACGGCGATATTGCTTGAAACCAGCTAAAGGGTTATCAGTAAAGTTATCCGGCATGTTTTGATAAACTTTCCATGTCACGCCAGCCTGGTGTAAACGCTCAGGATATGTCGTCCATTCATAACCTTCTGTCGATGGTCCAATTCCATCAAATTCGTTGACCACACTGGCAACACCTGCACCTGTAGGGCCATTGGTTCCCGTCCAGATAAATTTACGGTTCGGGTTAGTTCCTGCATGCATGGCACAGTGGTAGGCATCACAAATCGTAAAAGCATTCGCTAAGGCAAATTGATATTCAACTTCTTGCTTTTTGTAATAGCCCATCGACTGCGGTTTTTTATATGCCACCCAATCACTCATACGACCGTTGTCCCAAGCTGCTTGTCCATCAGACCATGAGTGAGGTGTACCCGAAACACGCTGAGCATTTCCTAAGCGGCTATCTAAATGGTATGGCAATACTTTCTTTTTATTCGCATCATATTGTTCCCAAACCTTTCGGCCTTCTGTCATTGGAATAGTAAAGCGGTCACCAAAACCACGTACACCTTTTAGTGTTCCAAAATAATTATCAAATGAACGGTTTTCCTGAGTCAAAATCACGATGTGTTTCACATCTTGAATAGTTCCACTTTCAACTTTGGCATCAATAGCTAAAGCTTTTTGAATACTCAGCGGGAAACTCGCTAAAGCAGCTGTCCCAAACATGGTTTTTGTAGAGTTTAAAAGAAATTCGCGACGGTTCATTAGTTCTATCCTGAGTTCTTATTATGGTGCACAGTGCATTTTGCAATTACTGGTGGGCGGTGTTGTTGGCGATGAATTATCTGAGTCATTATCATCGTTACAAGCACTGAGCATGAGTGCTAAAGATGTAATTAATAAAAGTGAAAGTTTTCGCATTAGTTCTTTCCAAACGTTTTAAATGCGAACTACTAATAAAGTGAAAAGGTGACAGACAAGTGATGTTTTTATGTCGATTTGATGAAGGTATAAAAAAACGCATCCGAAGATGCGTTTTTTAGATAACTTGAAATTACCAGCCTAAAGCTTCTTGTTGCTTTTTAATAAGCTCGGCAATTCCTTTTTCAGCCATTTCTAACATGGCATTGCTTTGAGCACGGGTAAACGGTTTGTCTTCCGCTGTACCTTGAATTTCAATAAACTCACCTGCTTGTGTCATCACGACATTTAAGTCAGTTTGACAGTTCGAGTCTTCTTCATAGCAAAGATCAAGTAATACTTCATCTTGATACATACCTACAGAAATTGCAGCAACTAAGCCTTTAAGCGGATCTTGCTTAATTTTATTCTGTGCAAGTAAAACATTCATCGCATCAACCAATGCTACAGCAGCACCAGTGATTGAAGCAGTACGTGTACCACCATCTGCCTGAATGACATCGCAGTCGATCGTAATCGTGTTTTCACCAAGCTTTTTCAAATCAACCATCGCACGTAGGCTACGGCCAATCAGACGTTGGATTTCTTGAGTACGACCAGTTTGTTTGCCACGAGCAGCTTCACGATCACAACGTGAGTGTGTTGAGCGCGGTAACATGCCATATTCTGCTGTTACCCAGCCTTGACCTTGGCCTTTTAAAAAGCGTGGCACTGAGTTATCAATGCTTGCAGTACAAAGGACTTTGGTGTGACCAAATTCGACCAGCACAGAACCTTCAGCATAACGGGTGTAGTTTCGTGTAATTTTCACTTCACGTAATTGGTCTAATGCACGTTGGTCAATACGCATAATCCTTCCTAAATTCTCTTAAATACAAACTTGGGCATAGTATAGCAAAGGATTTTGACAGGTTGAGTTTATTCCCTACTTTCAAATGTAAGTCTGCACTTTTCATAACTTAAAAATAAAAATAGCCCCTTTTTAGGAGCTATTTATTGGTCTATCTATTAGGCAAATTTGAATTTTGCTTTTAATTTTTCTAATGTCTGCATCACTTTTGCAGTGGTGTGTTTTGGTAATGAGCATTTTGCTAAACGCACCCATACACTCCAGAACTGACGCATGAAATTAGCTTCATTGTAGTTAATGCCGTATTCTGCACAGAGTGCCTTAATTTTCGGTGCTACTTCTTTATAGCGGTTGGCAGGCATATCTGGGAATAAATGGTGTTCGATTTGATGGCTTAAATTACCACTCATAAAATGAAGCCATTCTGTACCACTAAAATTACTTGAACCACGAATCTGACGTAAATACCACTCTGCCTTAGTTTCAGTGTCGGTATTATCCGGCTCAAACGTTTCTGCATCTTCAGTAAAGTGACCATTAAAAATCACAGCAGATGACCACAAGTTACGAATAATATTAGCAACTACATTGCCTGCAAAAACCGGTAAAAACATAGGACCAGAGATCACAGGGAAAAACACATAATCTTTTAAAACTTGGCGCGTTGCTTTTTTACGGACCTTAGCCGCATCTTTCCACACCTGTTTCCAGCTTTTGGTTTTATAAACTAATGCATCTTCAAGATGTAGATTTTGTACACCTACATACCATTCAAAGAAAAACATTAACTGTAGAGCCAAAGGAATATTAAATAGGTGACGAGGTTCCCACTTCTGTTGATCGCTTACTCGCAAAATGCCATAACCGACATCATGGTCTTTACCGACAATATTGGTATAGGTGTGATGTACATAGTTGTGTGTTTCACGCCAGTCATCACCAGAGGCAATGGTATCCCAATCATAGGTATTACCATTCAAACTTGGTTCATTTAACCAGTCAAACTGACCGTGCATAACGTTATGACCAAGTTCCATGTTTTCTACAATTTTAGAAATACCCAGTAAACCTGTACCCAATAACCAGACAGGAGGAATCCAGCCACCAAACATCAACATGCCACGTGATGCGATTTCGGTATAGCGAACGAAGTTACGGACTTTGTAGATATATTTTGCATCTTGCTCACCAAGACTTTGCATAACATCTTGACGAATCTGTTCAACACGGCGGCCAAATTCTTCAATTTGCTCAGGTGTTAAATGAGCAGATTTAGAAACGGTAGAAAATTCTAATGCCATATTCATAGGGTTAATCCTCTTTAATTCTTTTTATAGATCAATCGTGACGGGGCTTAATGCCTGACTCACGCATAGTTTAATTGGACGGTTTGGTTGGTCTTCAATTTCACCTGTTAACAGGTTTTGAGTGACTCCGCTCACTTTGGTACAACTGCA
The DNA here is from genome assembly GCF_027855455.1 of Acinetobacter sp. AOR01_HL. Lineage (NCBI taxonomy): Bacteria > Pseudomonadati > Pseudomonadota > Gammaproteobacteria > Moraxellales > Moraxellaceae > Acinetobacter > Acinetobacter sp. AOR01_HL. Next base: position 74,005 of record NZ_JAKTIM010000024.1, read on the forward strand.
TTTATTACAAACACCCATACGGCAGCCATGTTGCGGGCGTAGTCCCGCCTGCTCTGCACTGCTCAGTAAATTTGTTTCAGCTAAAAATTCGTGTTGAGCACAGCGGAAAATAACAGGCTGTGCTGCATGTGTACCAGTCACTTGAAGTGGTTGGAAATATTCTTGGTGAAGTTGAGACTGAGCACCTTTTTGCGTATAAATTTCATTCGCCTGCTGCATCATGCCGTGGTGCCCACATATATAGGTCGCAGTCTGCGCAAAATCTGGAACCAGCTTTTGCAGTAAGCTTTCAGTTAAATGCTGCTTTTGCTCGGTGGTATTAAAAAAATGATATTGAAGCTGTGGGTGCTGTTCTGCCAAAGCTTTTAATTCGGCATGAAAAATTTCTGCACGATTAAAATAAATGACATGGATTTGTTCAAGCTGCTGTTTCAAAGCTTGCTGCAAGAGTGAATAAAGTGCAGTAATACCGCTTCCTGAGGCAATTAAAATTGCAGGCTGCTGACCTTGATGCAAAGTAAAATCACCTTGTGGCTGTGAAATCTCAACACACTCGCCTACATGTAATAGTTGAGCTGCACGAGACACTAAGCCTTGTACTTTAATACCTAAAGCGATTTCACCTTGAGTGGTTACTTCAATAATCGAATAGCTACGTTGTTGGTAAACGCCATCGATAAGCAACGTCAATAGAATGCTATGTCCCGCACAAACCTGTTCGAAATTAAAATTACGATTTGGTTTAAGCTTGATCAGTACCATATCGGTATGAAGCGGCTGAACAGCGGTAACTTCTGCAAGTACCCTTTTCCAAGCCCAAGTTGCGTTAATTTTCTGCAAAACAAAATCAACGAAATCTTCTCGAACCCAATGTGGTTGATAGTTAAGTGTTGCGTTCATACGTTCCTCTTTTGTTTCTGGCTATTTATTTGAGTGAACACATGTTCGTATAGTGAACATATGTACACTATATTTATAAGTGTTCACTCAGTCAACACTTGTTCACTATTTTTTTTATGAAAGTTTGCTCTTTTTTGTTAGACTTTGGCTCACGGTTTAAATAGGTTTTTTTAATGTCGATACGGGATGAACGAAAACAGCAAAGTCGTCAGGCACTTCTCGATGCAGCCTTGCATCTGAGCACGTCTGGGCGTTCGTTCAGTAGTATCAGTTTGCGTGAAGTTGCACGTGAAGTGGGTTTAGTGCCAACAGCGTTCTATCGTCATTTTCAAGACATGGATGAACTCGGGAAAGAGTTGGTTGACCAAGTTGCCCTACATTTAAAAAGCGTTTTACATCAACTCGGCCAGAGTTATTTACAGCACAAGTCTGCAAAAACCCAAACCAGTATTGAACTATTTGTACAGGCAGTGAACCATAGCCCTAAACAGTGGCAATTTATGATTGCTGAACGTTGGGGTGGTTCAGAAACGGTCCGTGCAGCAATTGCTAGAGAAATTGAATTTTTGATTGAAGATCTCACAACAGATCTGACTAAACTCGAAAATTTTAAACATATTCAAAATCCTCAAGACTTAAATGTCTTATCTACCATTTTGACCAATATGTCATTTACATGGGCAATGACGTGGCTCAACCTCGCCAAACAATATCAAGGTGAGCAACTTAAACAGCAACAAACTGCATTTATTGAAAATGCGTCTACACAAGTTCGCTTACTGTTTAGAGGCATTGCTAACTGGGAACGGTAAAACTGGCAAATGACAAAAAACAGGTTATGTGTTAATACGTAAAGAGTGAAAGAAAAAGGCGAAAATTTCGAGAAAAGTCTTTTTCTTTTTACAGGAAGTAAACTATTCGTTAGGCCAAACTGGTGTGGGAATACCTATGAATCTTGATCGTCATACACAGTTTTTGATGCGCAAAGAAAAAATTCTAAGCGTTGCAGAAAAATTGTTACTAGAAAACAATCAGGAAATTACTCTAGATGAATTAGTGGCCGAGCTAGATATTGCAAAAGGTACGCTTTATAAGCACTTTAGAAGTAAAAATGAACTTCTGCTTGAATTGATTATTCAAAATGAAAAACAAATTTTAGAAATTTCTCAAAAATATAATACTGATTTTAAAGAGTATGCACCACGGTACATGCTCCACCATTTGCTCACACCGGGAAAAACGATTTTATTGCATCAACTTGAAGAAAATCTGACGATGACAGAGTCTAAGTTGAAGCATCTTTTTGAAGAGCTTTATGAAGTTCGTCAACAACGTATTCTAGCGATTAAAGACATTACAGAAAGTTATTTAAAATCATTAAATTATGATATGTCGATTCGTGACTATTTATCTTATATCTGGTCACTCACTTACGGTGCATCGTTGCTTTTAAACTCGACTTATTATCAGCGCTCGATTGGTTCTCGCCAAAAATTAATTAATTTATATATTAACCAAGCATTATCACTACCCACCCAAACCACCAATTTTGATGCGCTCAATTTTCAGATTGAAGACGAGAATTCTCAAAATTAATTGAATTATTTCGTGATTATGAAATAAATTTTATAAAAAAAGGGCTTCATAAGAAGCCCTTTTTTAAAGCAATAAACTTTTATTTTGCCTTACGTTCTTTTTCAATTAAGTAATTAAGGACTTGGGTAACTTTACCATCTTCACCCTGTACAACATATTTACCATTAACGACAACTGCTGGAACACCTGTTAATTGGTACTGTTGAGCAAGTTTATTTGACTCGGCAACTTTTGCAGTTACAGCAAATGAGTTGTAAGTGCTATTAAATTTTTGTTCAGGCACACCGTAACGAGTAAAGAATTTAGCCGCAGAAGCCTGGTCAAAAATCTGCTGACCATTCACTTGAATTGCATGGAATAATGGTAAATGCGTGCGCTTACGTACACCTAATGCCTCAGATGTATAGTAAGTACGTGCCCCTTGTTCCCATACTTTGTTCATGGCTGCTGGCGTACGCACAAAACGTACATCACTCGGAATTTGTTTTAACCACGTTTGCATATGTGGTTCAAGTTTAAAACAGTGCGGACAGCCATACCAAAAGAACTCACGAACTTCGATTTTCCCCGGTACTTCCACTTTGCCTGGATTGGCGATTACGGTGTAGTCTTTACCAGCAACAAAATCTGCTGCCATTGCACTACCCGATACGGCCATAATTGCTGCACTCAAACCACCCAAAACCAATTTTTTCATTGTTACAGCTTTTCCTCTAAGTTGTTATGCATTAGCTTATGCCCTAAATATAAAACAAATATGCTAAATTCGTTTTGCTTCTGTGAAGTTTTTTATTGGGTTTATCGCTTTTTTCCCAATAATCGCTACACTAACGGCGAACTACATCAAAAAGATAACCCAAGTTTAGAGGTGACACCATGTCGCAATTGAATGTTGATTTACAAGAAATCGCAAAATTTGAAGCACTTGCTGCCAAATGGTGGGATCAACATTCTGAATTTCGCCCACTTCATCAAATCAATCCTTTACGCTTAAACTGGATTGATGAACGTGCAGGTGGCCTTGCCGGTAAAAAAGTACTTGATGTCGGCTGTGGCGGCGGGATTTTGGCTGAAAGCATGGCACGTCGTGGAGCAGATGTACTGGGCATTGATATGGGTGAAGCGCCTTTAGCTGTAGGCCGTTTGCATGCTCAACAAGAAAATGTTCAAAATATTGAATATCGTCAAATTCCAGTTGAAGAATTGGCGCAAGAACAAGCAGGCCAATATGATGTGGTCACTTGCATGGAAATGATGGAACACGTTCCAGACCCGGCATCCATTGTAAAAGCATGTCAGACTTTGGTTAAACCCGGTGGCCATGTGTTCTTCTCGACCATCAACCGTAACCCGAAATCTTATTTATTCGCCATTATTGGTGCTGAATATGTGCTGCGCATGCTGCCAAAAGGTACGCATGATTATCACAAGTTTATTCGCCCATCTGAAATGGCACATGACATTCGTAATGCAGGCTTAACTTTAAAAGAAATGACAGGCTTGCACTACAACCCAATTACGAAGCGTTATTGGTTAGCACCAAATGTTGATGTTAACTATATGGTTCACACAATAAAGACAGGTGCATGATGAAAGCTGTTTTATTTGATTTAGACGGTACTCTCATCGATACGGCTGCCGACTTTATTCGTATTATTCAACAAATGTGCCGTGATGCAAGACGCCCTGTTGTAGAAGCCGATCTTATTCGTACACAAGTGTCTGAAGGTGCCCGTGCCATGGTCAAATTGGTCTACCCAGAGCTGGATGTGACCAATCCAATTTTCTTGGCACATCGACAAAATTTTTTAGATTTATATGGCAATAATATAGTTGTCGATACTGACCTGTTTGAAGGGATGTATCCACTTTTAGAAGAGTTAGAAGCTCAGCAAATTCCGTGGGGTATTGTCACCAATAAACCACGTGGTTTAAGTGAATCTCTTCTAGAAAAGTTAAACCTGACGGAACGCTGTGCGGTTTTGGTATGTCCTGAAGATGTTTCTAAAACCAAGCCAGACCCGGAACCAATGTATTTGGCTGCAAAGCAGTTAAATATCCCGGCAAATGAAATCATTTATGTGGGGGATCACCCACGTGATATCGATGCTGGCCGCAATGCTGATATGTATACCATCTTAGCAGCTTATGGCTATTTACCTATCGAACATCGGGATGATTTAAACGCTTGGCAAGCCGATTCGATTGTAAATACGGTGACAGAATTACACGAGTTGTTACGTCAAAAGCTTCCTGCTCTACAGGAAAATCAGCGTATGATAAGTTAATACAAGAGTTGTATAAGTTTTTTTAACGGTTACTTATATCAATATAAAAAGAAGGAGGTTTACCAATGAAATATTCAGAATATCAACCTCGTCCGGATCTACTCAAAGATCGAATTATTTTAATCACTGGTGCTGGTGATGGAATTGGGCGAGCTGCAGCCCTCAGTTATGCTTTACATGGTGCAACTGTAGTCTTGCATGGTAGAACCTTAAATAAACTTGAAGTAATTTATGATGAAATTGAAGGTTTAGGCGCACCTCAACCTGCTATTTTACCCCTCCAGCTTTCGAGTGCTTCCGATCGCGATTATGACTTTTTAGTAAGTACGCTAGAAAAACAATTTGGTCGTCTGGATGGCATTTTGCATAATGCGGGTATTTTGGGTGAGCGAGTAGAACTTGCACATTATCCAGCAGAAGTATGGGATGATGTGATGGCCGTCAATTTACGTGCACCTTTTGCTTTAACCCAAGCTTTATTACCGCTATTACAAAAGTCAGAAAACGCTTCTGTCGTATTTACCAGCTCAGGTGTAGGCCGTGAGGCACGCGCGCTCTGGGGGGCATATTCTGTCTCTAAAGTCGCGATTGAAGCGGTGAGCAAGATTTTTGCGGCTGAGCATACTTATCCAAATATTCGCTTTAATTGTATTAACCCAGGGGCTACACGTACTGCCATGCGTGCTAAAGCTTATCCTGAAGAAGATCCGAAAACCTTACCAACACCTGAGTCCATCATGCCGGCTTATCTTTATTTAATGGGTGAAGATAGCTTAACGCTCAATGGGCAAAGTATTGATGCACAGGATTAAATAATTACAGATGAAAAGCTAAAATAATTTATAGCCGATCATCACATCTGGCTTGGCTATACCTGAAAAGATATATACAAGCCTTTTTTATTATTGAGAAAAACGCTGGATTTATCCGTAATTTTAATTGAAGCATTAAATGATCTTCACAGTTTCTCTGCATTTTGCGCGTACAGTATTCAACATGAGAGACATCAGATGTAAACGAGGATGCATCATGAAAAAGTTGTTCACCATCTTAGCCCTTTGCATCACTGTACTGACCACCAGTATGGCAAGCTTTGCTGATCCTCCTTTTGACCGAGGACATGGCCCGAAAGGTCCTAAAGGCGGACCTCGTGGTGAATGGAATGATCGTGGGCATAAATTTGACCGTGACGATAATGGTGATCGTGTTCGCGATGAACGCCGTATGCGTGAGGAACGTGGCTTTGAGCGTCTGAAACAACATCGTTGGCAGCCAGGTTATGTGATGCCACAGCACTATCGTGGTAATGGTTATAAAGTCGACTATAAAGACAATAACTTACCTAAACCCGATCGTAACCAGCAATGGTACAAAATTAACAATGACTATATTTTAGTCGACACGAACTCTAACAGTATTGTGAGTATTCGCGGTTTCTAAGATAGATAGCTCCTCACTATCGCTTAGTAGGAAAGGATGAAGCTGATCGGCTTTATCCTTTTTTTTATTTTTATATCAATATGATATTAAAATTTAAATCTTCTAAATTTCTTCTTATTTCATAGAAAAGTTTCACATTTATTATTCTTCGCCTTCACGATTTATCTGTAATTTTTCACTAATCTTCAATTATCGAAATTTAATAGATCATTCGAGGTTTACGATGAAAAAGATAACAACAGCAATTATTCTTTCAATGAGTGGTTTAATCGCAACAACAGCAATGGCTGCGCCTCACGACCATTATCACCACCAAGGATATGAGACAAAAACCGTTAAAGTCATTCATAAAGATGACCATGCGAATATCTGGCGTGCAGGCCAAGTCGTACCGCATCAATACCAACATCCACGTTATGTCATTGACTACCGCTCACACCAGAAATTGACTAAGCCAGGTCGTTATCAAAAATGGTATAAGGTGAACGGAAATTATGTACTCGTAAATGAGCAAAGCCATAAAATTATTAAAGTAATTCGTTAAGTTCATAAAACATCTAACACCCAAAGCTAATTTGGGTGTTTTTTTATCTAAAACATGCGACTTTGAGCTTTTTTGTTTAGAATCCTCTTTATATCTTTTTGCTGTTGATTCGAGATCGGTATGCCAACTAAGTCTTTAGAGAAATCACATAATAATACCCAGCATTATGTACATTGGTTCCGACATTCAGCACCCTACATCAATGCGCATCGTGATAAAACTTTTGTTTTAATGTTTGGCGGTGAAGCAGTCCGCGATCCTAATTTCGAACATATTATTCACGATATTGCCTTATTACATTCTCTTGGCATCCGTTTAATCTTAGTGCATGGCGCACGTCCACAAATTAATCACAACCTTAAAGAAAAAGGGATTGAAACCCCTTTTTATGATAACTGCCGTATTACTACACGCGAATCTTTAAGCTGTGTCATGAGTGCTGTAGGGTCTATTCGGTTAGAAATCGAAGCATTGTTATCTATGGGCTTAGCTAACTCTCCAATGTATGGCGCTCGAATAGATGTCGTATCAGGTAATTTCGTAACCGCTAAACCTTATGGTATTCGTGAAGGAATGGATTTTCAGCTTACAGGCGAAGTTCGTTCAATAGATACAGACGCGATTGAACGTCATCTTGATAACAATAATATTGTTTTACTTGGCCCAACGGGCTATTCAACCACAGGTGAAGTATTTAATTTAAGAGCTGAAGAAGTTGCAACCAAAACTGCGACTTATTTAAAGGCAGATAAATTAATCTTTTTAGGTGAGCAACAAGGTTTACCTAACGAAGATGGGCAATTACTGCGTGAATTAAGCCCACACCAGCTTGATTACTATATTCAACAATACCAAACCACACACCCAACCCTAACCCTACATTTGCAAGAAGCAAAAAAAGCATCTTTATCGGGTGTACATCGTGTCCATCTAATTTCTTATTCTTATGATGGCGCGCTTATTGAAGAACTCTTTACGCGTGATGGTGTGGGTACCATGATTACCGATGCGCATTATGAAGAAGTTCGTATGGCGCATATTCAAGATGTCGGCGGGTTAATGAACCTTTTACGCCCATTAGAAGAAGAAGGTATTTTGGTGTATCGCTCACGTGAGCGTTTAGAACAAGAAATTAACCAGTTCGCTGTCATTGAACGAGACGGTATGATTTTGGCTTGCGCTGCCCTTTATCCAATTCCGACTGAGTTTAATGAAACACGTTCAGCAGAAATTGCTTGTGTGGCAGTACACCCAAGTTATCGTAAATCGAACCGTGGCAGCCAAATTCTGCAATTTCTAGAAGAAAAGGCCAAACAACAAGGCATTCGTCAATTGTTCGTTTTAACCACCCGTACCGCGCACTGGTTCTTAGAGCACGGTTTCCATCAGGTGAGTGTGGATGACTTACCAAATGCCCGTCAGGCACTTTATAACTATCAAAGAAATTCTTTAGTCTTTAAAAAATTGCTTCCCTAGACTATGCATTTTTTAAGATATTCTTATTTCAGATAAGCTTAGTCTAAAAAGTACAACCATAAAGGTAATTAATGTATGGTTGTACTTTTTTTAAATCTTTAAATTTTATTCTTTTAATAACTTTTACTTTATTTACATCTACTTAAATATCTTTTTATAAATATTGTCCTGTTCAATAAATCATTTTTTTGCATAAGTTTATCGCCGAAAGTTTTTAGCTTTTTTTTGTATAAATAAAGACTGAATATTTATTTTTTACGAAATAAAAATCCCTTTAGGGTATCTGCTCATCCAATTATTTTTCTTTTTCTCTTTCGGGGAGCACGAAACCACATGGCACTTTTTAATTCCACTTCATGGGCAAAATATTCAGTCATTGCTGCCAGCCTTGCGGGAGTGATGATGCTAGGTGGTTGTGCCAAAAAAGAGGAGCACACCACAACAACTTTAAATATCGGCTATCAGAAATATGGCATCCTTCCTATTCTAAAAGCACGTGGTGACTTGGAAAAAGCGCTCAAAGATCAAGGCGTACAAGTGAAATGGGTCGAGTTTCCTGCGGGACCTCAATTACTTGAAGGCCTAAATGTAGGAAGTGTTTCGTTAGGCGAAGCAGGTGAAGCACCACCTATTTTTGCTCAAGCAGCCAATCCAAATTTAGTCTATGTTGCAAATCAACCTGCTGCACCAAAAGCAGAAGCGTTATTGGTACAAAAAGATTCTCCAATCCAGTCTATTAAAGACCTAAAAGGAAAACGTGTCGCACTGAATAAAGGTTCGAATGTTCACTACCTTTTATTAAAAGTCTTAGAAGCAAATCACTTGAGCTTGAGTGATATTCAACCTGTTTATTTACCACCATCAGATGCGCGTGCTGCCTTTGAAAAAGGAGCTGTCGACGCATGGGTGATTTGGGATCCGTTCTTTGCAGCAGCTGAACATCAGATTCAGGCCCGCGTTCTGGCAACAGGTGAAAACTTGGTAAGCAATCATCAGTTCTACTTAGCTGATCGTAAATTTGCAGAAAATAATCCAAAAGTTCTGAACACGGTTGTACAAACGCTAAACCAGACAACTGAATGGGTTAGCACACACCAGGATGAGGCTGCCAAGCTACTCGAAAAACCTACGGCACTTGAGTTCGATGTACTCAAAACCTCCATTTCACGTATGGGTTTTGGAGTTCAGCCAATATCTGACAAGGTAGCTCAAGAACAACAATATGTAGCTGATGCCTTCTACGCGCAAAAGCTCATTCCCAACAAGCTCACCATTCAAGAAGCCATTTTAAAACTGAAATAAACCCAGCTTGGGCACAGCTTAAATAACGATATAAATGCTGTGCCTTGTGTTAAGGGAACAAGGATATCAATATGCAACATCAGTCATTATTTAATAAGAGTCAGTGGACTCAGTTAGTTAAGCGCTTTAGCGCGGTCGCTGTATTAGGTTTCACAATCGCAGCACCTGCTTGGGCAATTGACCCAACAGTGAAAGAACTTCGTATTGGTTTTCAAAAAAGTTCGATTAACTTCGCGATTGCCAAACAGCAAAAACTATTTGAACAAGAATTTCCAAATGCCAAAATCACTTGGAATGAGTTCCCCGCTGGCCCTCAAATTTTAGAAGCCTTAGCTGTTGGCTCACTCGATGTTGGCGTTACTGGAGACACGCCCCCGGTCTACGCTCAAGCCGCTGGCAAGCCTTTATATTACATTGCTTATGAAGCAGCCAAACCATTGGCCTCAGCAATTTTAGTTCCCAAAAACTCACAACTAAAACAGCTTAAGGACCTAAAAGGTAAACGTATTGCGCTACAGAAAGGTTCTAGCTCACATTACCTACTTGTACAGGCCGTGCGTAAAGCAGGCTTAAAATGGAGCGACATTACCCCAATTTGGCTCACACCTGCCGATGCTCGCGCTGCATTCCAAAAGGGTGCTGTTGATGCATGGGCAATATGGGATCCGTACTACGCTTCAGCACAACTAGAAGACCAAGCTCGTGTTCTTGCATCTGGTAAAGGCCTAAGCCCGAACTATACCTTTTACTTAGCCGCTCCAAATTTTGTTAAGCAATATCCAAAAGCTGTTCCAGGACTCATCAAGCAGATCAATCAAGCTGACAAATGGGTCCAAAGCCATCAAGCAGAAACTGCAAGTGCGATTGGCCAAAGTACAGGCCTAAAACCTGCGACCAGTGACTTATTTATTAAACGCCGTCCACGTCCATCATCGGCAGCTCCACTTAACAGCAAAGTCATTGCTGAACAACAGCAGCTTGCAGACATCTTTACTCAACAAGGCATCATCCCTAAACCAATCAGCATTAAACAAGCTGTTTGGGGTGCCAAGTAATTTCAATAGATATATAGGTAATGCACATGAAAATTTTCTGGTTTATTCCTACCCACGGTGATAGTCGCTATTTAGGTACAAGTAAAGGCGCTCGTCAGGTTGACCATGCCTATATGAAGCAAATTGCTGTGGCAGTAGATAACTTGGGTTACGAAGGAGTACTTATTCCAACAGGTCGTTCATGTGAAGACCCATGGATTACGGCGGCTAGCCTAATCGATGCAACTCAACACCTTAAGTTTTTAGTTGCATTACGTCCAGGGGTAACAACACCAGCGTTGGCAGCTCGTATGGCTGCAACATTTGACCGCTTGTCGAATGGTCGTGTTCTACTCAACTTAGTGACAGGTGGCGATGAAGCAGAACTACGCGGTGACGGTTTATATGAAGATCACTCAACGCGTTATCAAACAGCCAATGAATACGTAAAAATCTGGCGTGAAATTTTGACACGCTCACATACGGGTGAAGCTTTTACATTCCACGGTGAACGCTTACAAGTAGATGATGCAAAACTACTTTACCCACCTGTACAAAAGCCTTATCCACCACTTTGGTTCGGCGGTTCTTCAGATGTCGCTGTTGAACTCGCGGCTGAGCAAGTTGACACCTACCTGACTTGGGGTGAACCACCAGCAGCCGTGAAAGAAAAGATCGAACATGTCCGTGCCAAAGCTGAGGCTAAGGGCCGTAAATTAACTTATGGCATTCGTTTGCATGTCATTGTTCGTGAAACCAATGAACAAGCATGGGCAGCAGCTAACGAGCTTATCCAGTATCTGGATGATGCAACTATTGCTGCAGCACAGAAAAAATTTGCACAAATGGACTCCGTGGGTCAGCAACGTATGGCTGCTCTACACGGCGGTAATCGAGATAAACTTGAAGTATCTCCAAATCTTTGGGCAGGTATCGGTCTAGTCCGCGGTGGTGCAGGTACAGCACTTGTCGGCGACCCAGAAACCGTTGCTGCACGTATTCAGGAATATGCGGATTTAGGTATCGATACCTTTATTTTCTCAGGCTATCCACACCTTGAAGAGTCAATCCGTTTTGCAGAGTTAGTATTCCCATTATTACCAATCGAGACCCGAGCTAAACTTGCTCAACCAAACTTAACTGGTCCATTCGGTGAAATCATTGCCAACAACTATGTTCCAGACGAGAAGAAACAAAATAGTTCCGTCAAGGAGCCTGCATGAGCAAAGATATAAATATTGTTTCACGTGGAACGAAGCAAGTCGGGCAGCGTCTGCTGCCTTGGATTTTTCCGATTGTTCTATTGGTTGTCTGGCAAATTGCATCGAGTTCAGGCCTTTTAGAAAATCGTATTCTGCCGGCTCCTACGGCTGTCGTTTCTGCTTTTTGGCATCTACTCATTAGCGGCGAGCTATGGCAGCACGTTAAAGTCAGTGCAGGACGGGCCTTACTCGGACTATTTATTGGTGGTGGTTTAGGTTTGCTATTGGGTCTGCTCAATGGGTCTTCGCGTTTCGCCTCAACCCTGCTCGATACAACCTTGCAAATGATTCGTAACATCCCAGCATTAGCACTTATTCCACTGGTTATCTTGTGGTTCGGTATTGATGAAACAGCCAAATTATTTTTGGTGGCGGTCGGAGTCTTCTTCCCTATTTATATCAACACCTATCACGGTATCCGTTCAGTCGATCCACAATTAATTGAGATGGGTAAAAGCTATGGTCTTTCACGTTGGCAGCTTTACAAAGAAATTATTCTACCGGGTGCGATGCCCTCTATTTTAGTTGGTTTACGTTTTGCTTTAGGTCTGGTTTGGGTGCTGCTCATTGTAGCTGAGACTATTTCAGCACAAGCAGGTATTGGCTATATGACTATGAATGCACGAGAGTTTTTGCAAACTGATGTGGTTCTGGTCGGTATTCTTCTTTATGCCCTATTAGGCAAATTAGCCGATGTTCTAGCGCAACTTTTGGAACGTTATTTACTACGCTGGCATGCCGGTTATCAAAAATAAAGGAGCTTAAAATATGACAAATCTGAATTTAAATATTAATCAGAATGACGTAGAGCTCATTCCAGAAAACCATCCAGAGTCACAAGAACCTGTGGTAGGCGCAGAGATTCTGATTGAACAGCTTTATAAGTTTTATGGTGAAGTTAAAGTTCTTGAAGATCTTAACCTTCATATTCAACCGGGCGAATTTTTAGCTATTGTTGGTCGTAGTGGCTGCGGTAAAAGTACTTTATTGCGCTTAATTGCCCAACTTGAAAAAGCCAGTTTTGGAGAAATCAAATTTAAATCTGCCCGACATTTGCGTGAAGGTATTACTAACGATGACATACGGGTTATGTTTCAAGACCCACGGTTACTTCCTTGGAGAAATATTCTTCAGAACGTGCAACTTGGGCTACCAAAATCGCAACATGCTTTGGCAGAAGAATTATTAGAAAAAGTAGGTTTAAAAGAAAAAGCTGGACAATGGCCTTCACAGCTCTCAGGTGGTCAACGACAACGTACTGCCCTAGCCCGTGCGTTATCTCATACTCCCCGTATTTTATTGTTAGATGAACCTTTGGGTGCATTAGACGCGTTAACTCGTCTTGAGATGCAAAGCTTGATTGAACGTTTATGGAAAGAGCAAGGTTTTACTGCCATTTTAGTTACACACGATGTAAGTGAAGCAGTGCAACTGGCTGACCGCATTATATTGTTAGATAAAGGTCAGATTGCTCAAAGTTTTCAAGTTAATTTGCCGCGTCCACGGAAAAAGAGCATTACTTTTGCTCAGCTTGAACAACAAGTACTCGATGCCGTTTTAGCCACTTAAGGTTGAGATGAGTAATGAGAACCATTCAACCGAAAAATGCCCAATTAACGAGCAATAAAACTGATGATTTATTGCTCTTTTTTAGGGCGAAGATTAAAAAATATTTTTAAGAATAACAATAAACTAGTGAATCTCTCTATTTTTTGCACAATAGTATATCTATTGCTCAAATAACTATCCGTTTTTTCACTAAAAAAGTGAGACACCTGTGCACAAATCAAACGATTTACCTTACAATGGGAACACTATCTTTTTAATTTATGCAGCAAATGGAACAAAAGAAGAGTACCCAAAAGCGCAATCAGCTTCTTGCTGCCGCCCTTGATGTGTTTTCACTATATGGGTTCAGTGGCGCAAGTCTGGATGAAATTGCCCAACTCGCTGACATGCATAAGTCGAATATTTTCTATTACTATGAAAATAAAGAGTCTTTATATGTGGAAGTGCTGACCACAGTTTTACAAAAATGGCTAGCTCCCTTACAAACCTTAGAAGCTGAGTTAGAACCAGCCGAAGCCTTGTCTCATTATTTAATTCAAAAAATTGAACTTTCTCGTAGCCAACCAAAAGCTTCGCGACTATTTGCTTTAGAAATTATTCAAGGGGCACCGCATATTTTGCCTATACTGAAAGGGCCCTTGAAAAAGCTATTTAAGCGCAAAGCTAAGGTCATTCAAACTTGGCAAGAGCAAGGAAAAATTTCACCGGATATCGACCCGGAACTTTTAATTCTCAATATTTGGGGTCTTACGCAAAACTATGCTGATTTTGCGACTCAAATGGAAATGGTAACCGGGAAAACGCTTCGTAACCGCAGTATGTTCCAGCGTTCGATTGAGCATACGGTACATATGATGCTCTACGGCGTATTACCTCGCTAAAATAAAAAAGATCGGCAAATTTGCCGATCTTTTTTTAGAAATGATTTTGATAAAGTGCTAAAAGCTTTTGTGCACCCAATAATAAGTTTTCTTCCCAATCCAAATGGGCCGTATCATCTGCCCCATCAGTAATATATTTCACCGAAATTAAACGTACACCTAACTTGTGGCAAACTTTTGCTAACGCATAGCCTTCCATATCGACCACATCACAAGCGACCTTCGGCTGACCCGTTTCAAATGAGTCCCCTGTCCCACAAATTCCTTTTGGTAAATCCGCAAAATGCGTTTGGAGATGAATTTCAGCCGCCAAGTGATCATCTAACGGCGTTACCCCGACTTCAAATCCTAAAGGTGAAACGTCCATATCACGTTGTACAAAAGTTTTTATTTCTACTAAATCGTGCCGATTAAAAGATGAACTTCCTGCTGTACCTAAGTTAATTAAAGTTTTACAGCCTGTTTTTTGAATAACTTCAAACGCTTTAAAAGCAGCATTGATCTTACCAATACCACTGTAATGGACTTCGATACCTGCTTGCTCGAATAAACCTTTAGACTCGTTGGGAAGTGCCATAATTAAAGCGGTATCTGTGTTCATTCAAAAAGCTCAAATCAGAATTAACAAAATTAGAAAGTAAGTATAAATCAGGTGCAAAAGCTTTTTGCACCTTTTCCCCTTTACTGCATTCTTTGTTGTAAAGCCACTAAACATGGAGAGAAGAATAGCTTGCCACTGTATGCTCCGGCTAAGGTTTTCTTCATTACCACGCTCCACATCACTAATAATAAAATACTGAATGCTACAGCGACATATTGTAAAAATACAACTTCAATCTGATGACCTAAATTAAATAAAGCCAAAATAAACACACCAAATGGGAAGGTTAAACCCCACCAACCCAAGTTAAATGGAATACCTGTCTTTGCATGACGAAGTGTTGTTAAAATCGCAAGGCCAAGCCACCATAACCCAAAGCCTAAAAGTACCAGACTACCCACAACGCCCAAGGCTTTAAATACATGGGCCAACTCAGGAAAGCCAACATTTACAAATACTCTTTGTGCCTGCTCACCTAGCAACAATAGACCTAAAGCACCTGTCCCAATCGGACCTAAAGAAAGCCAGCTAGAAATCGCGACTTCTTTTTCTGGTAACTGATGCAAAGCCATACGCAACATTAAAATCGTTAAAATGGCAAATGCAGGTAAAACAGAGATTCCCCAAAGTACGTAACCCGCTAACAATAAATGAAAGCTATGCACATCTGCTGGTAAATGTGCAACCAACATGCCCGCAGAACTTGCTGCGACTTCACATGCAACCACCGGTAAAAGCCAAATTGCAGTCATGGTATGTAGTTGATGATTCTGACGGCTAAACATACAAAATGGTACGATCCACGCAATAGCCAGTGCTAAAAAGACGTCGATATACCATAAAGCTTGGGCGATATGAACTGCCACTTCGCCGTAAAGCCCGATTCCGAAGCTTAAAAAGCCATTTAGTATGGTTGCAAGCCCCATCGGTATAGCACCTAAAAACAAGCTCATATTTGGATGATTAAATATTTGCTTCGCTTCATGAGGGAAAAGAAACCACCGCAATAAATAGAGAACTGAAAAAACACTAAATAGAACAATATTAAATTGCCATAACAGCGTAGCCAGCATAAATAAAAATGATTTGGCAAATGGAAGCTGAATTAAAATCATACTGACCACGCCAGTACCCATAGTTGCTGTAAACCAATTTGGGGTAAAATGCCGTATAACATCTTTACTTTGATTTAATTGGTAAAAGGGTCTTTTCATCTTAAGTCTCTAATCAAAGAGTGGATGAGGCTATAGTAGGATAAATTAATAATAAGAAAAATTGATTTATTTTTATTTAATTCATCAATTTTTTAGATATAAAAAGTATTCGTATTGAAAAATACCTGAGTAAAAACACAACAACAAGACGAATCTGTGAGATTATGGCAATATATAGCCCTTGCAAAAATAGCCATATTTTAAGTTCATGAAACTGCTTCGTCTTAATGCGTTATCGCCCAATTTCCAGTTACCACAAACAGCGGTAACTATTGGTAATTTTGATGGTGTCCATTTAGGTCACCAAGCGATGATTGCTCAACTCAAAAAAATTGCTGCAGCACAAGGCTTAAAAACATTGGTCATGATTTTTGAGCCCCAACCGCTTGAGTTCTTTAAAGGCTACGATGCCCCACCTCGTATTAATTCATTACGGGAAAAAGTTGAATATCTAGCTGAACTTGGGGTGGATTACATCGCGGTTGCCAAGTTTGACCAGCATTTCCGTAGCATGAGTGCTTCTGAGTTTGCAGATCTATTAAAAGACAAATTAAATGCTCAAGCTTTGGTTTTAGGAGATGACTTTCATTTCGGCAAAGACCGTCAAGGCAATAGCGAATTTTTAAAGAATTACGGCTTTCAAGTCACAAATTTACATACGATTGAACTCGAAGGTGAACGCGTCAGTTCAACCCGTATTCGCCAAGTGCTTCAAGTGGGTAATCTCGCTTTAGCAGCTAAATTATTAGGCCGTCCGTACAGTATTACCGGTCGTGTTCAATATGGTGACCAAATTGGACGAACTTTAGATTTCCCAACGATTAATGTTCGTCTCAACCGTCATAAGCCTTGTTTAAATGGTATTTATGGCGTTGAAGTCATTTGCGAAACAACTTCGCTAACTCAAAAAGTGCTTCAGGATAATCCTGAAAAGCCCGGAATTGCCGGATATCATGAAAACAGCCTCTATGGTGCAGGTCATGTCGGTACACGTCCAGCCATTCAGCAAGAACATCCAGAGTGGAGATTAGAAGTACATTTCCCTGATGTTTCTGCTAATCTGTATGGCTTATTTATGCGGGTGACTTTTCTTCACTATCTTCATGGTGAATTGAACTACCCTTCGCTTGAAGCACTTAAGGCAGGAATTGATAATGACGTGCAGCAATTACGACAATATCGTAACGACACGACACAATTTCCTTTTTAATTCGAATTTTGATTGTAAAACATGTCGGCTCCCAAGCTGATTAAACTGGAAGACAACTTGCATGAGCGATAAGCAAACTACTGAAAATGCAGTGGACTACAAAGCCACGCTAAACCTGCCGGATACTCAATTTGCAATGAAAGCAAATTTGGCAGTACGTGAAGTGAAATGGTTAGAAGAGTGGTATACCGACAACATTTATCAGCAGATTCGTGCATCGCGTATTGGCAAGAAAAAATATATTTTGCATGATGGCCCTCCATATGCGAACGGTACAATTCACTTGGGCCATGCGGTTAACAAAGTACTTAAGGACATCATCGTAAAAAGCCGTACTTTGGCAGGTTTCGATGCGCCATATGTACCAGGTTGGGACTGTCATGGTTTGCCAATCGAACTAAAAGTTGAAGAAAAAGTAGGTAAAGTTGGTGAAAAAGTTGATGCAGCCACTTTCCGTAAACACTGCCGTGAATATGCGCTAAAGCAAATTGATTTACAGCGTACTGACTTTAAACGTCTTGGTATTTTAGGGGACTGGGATAATCCTTACCTCACCATGAACTACAAACAAGAAGCCGATATCGTTCGTGCTTTAGGTTTAATCCAAAAAAATGGCCATATCCAGCCGGGCTTAAAGCCAGTGAACTGGTGTATGGACTGTGGCTCAGCACTTGCTGAAGCTGAAGTTGAATACGAAGATAAAAAATCAGACGCAATTGACGTTGGTTTTGGCGTTGTAGATTTAAAAGATTTAAGCGCTCGTGTAAATGTAGAAGTTCAAGATCCAACGGATATCGTGATCTGGACCACTACTCCTTGGACATTACCCGCGAACCAAGCAGTTGCATTGCATGCCGAAATTGAATATCAATTGGTACAAGTGACTACTGAACGTGGTAAGCAAAACTTTATTCTTGCTAAAGACTTAGTTGCTTCTGCAATTGAGCGTTACAAGCTTGAAAACCCAGTTGTTTTAGCTGACTTTACTGGTTCAGCTCTTGAGAACCTTACCCTACAACATCCTTTACTAACCGATCGTCAAGTTCCGGTTATTTTAGGTGAACACGTTATCGCAACAAGCGGTACAGGTGCTGTACACACTGCTCCTGGCCACGGTGCAGATGACTATAAAGTAGGTCTTCAATACAACCTTAAAGTTGAAAACCCAGTGGGTGGTAACGGTGTTTACTTACCAACCGCACCAATCTTTGCTGGCGAGCACATCTATAAAGCCAATCCAAAGATTATTGAAGCTTTAGGTGCTGTAGGTCGCTTATGGGCTCATCAACCGATTAAACACAGCTACCCACACTGCTGGCGTCATAAGACTCCGATTATTTTCCGTGCTACACCACAATGGTTTATCAGCATGGATCAAAAAGGTTTACGTGACGGTGCGCTTAATGCCATTGAAAACGATATCGAGTTTGTACCGAACTGGGGTAAAAACCGTATTGAATCAATGATCGAAGGCCGTCCGGACTGGTGTATCTCACGTCAACGTACTTGGGGTGTACCAATTCCTTTCTTCGTTCATAAAGATACGAACGAATTGCACCCTCGTACGCCTGAGCTCATCGAAGAAGTTGCCAAACTTATCGAGAAAGAAGGTATTGATGCATGGTTTAACCGTGATGCGAAAGACTTCATTGGTGAAGATGCTGAACAGTACAATGCTGTTCGCGATACACTTGATGTATGGTTTGACTCTGGTACAACGCATTACGCTGTACTTGAGCAACGCGACGAATTAGAAAGTCCTGCTGACTTATATTTAGAAGGTTCAGACCAACACCGTGGTTGGTTCCAATCTTCTTTATTAACGTCTATGGCAATTCACAATCGTGCGCCATACAAAGCCTTGTTAACACATGGTTTTACAGTGGATGAAAATGGCCGTAAATTGTCGAAATCTTTAGGCAACTATATTCCGCTTGAAGAAATCATCAAACACCTTGGTGCCGATGGTTTACGTTTATATGTAGCATCTAGCGACTATCGCTATGAAATTGCAGCATCGAAAGAAATCTTTAGCCGTGTAAGTGATAGCTACCGTCGTATTCGTAATACGCTACGCTTCTTACTTGCAAACTTAAATGGTTTCAAACCAAGTACTGATGCTCTGGCAGTAGATGACCTTATTGCCCTCGATCAATACATCTTGCAACGTGCGAATGAAGTACAACAAACTATTATCGCGGCCTATGAAGAAATGAACTTCCATGTCGTGTGTAGTGCATTAACAAGCTTCTGTATTAATGACTTAGGTGGCTTCTACCTAGACATTATCAAAGACCGTCAATACACCACTAAGGCTGACTCACAAGCACGTCGTTCCGCACAAACAGCGCTTTACCATATCGTACAAGCATTTGTTCGCTGGATGAGCCCTATTCTTAGCTTCACAGCTCAAGAAGCTTGGCCACTTATCCCAGAACAAACTGAGAAGTATGTATTTACAGCTGAATGGTATGACCTACCTGTTTCATCAAAAGCAAACTTGCTTTCTGAAGCAGATTGGCAAACATTGATTAGCGTAAAATCTGCAGTAAATAAACAGATTGAAGCAGCTCGTAACGCTAAACTTGTCGGTAGTAATCTTTCAGCCAAAGTTGAACTTTGGGCAAATGAATCATTACAAACAGTTTTAAACCAACTGGCTGATGAACTCCGTTTTGTTCTTATTACTTCGCAAGTAGTAGTACATCCATTTGCTGAACAAGGTGAAGCAACTGAAATGGAAGGCTTACGTGTACAAGTATCTGCAGCTGAAGGTGAAAAATGTGCACGTTGCTGGCATGTCCTTCCGGATGTAAATACACATGCCGATCATCCTGGTTTATGTGGTCGTTGTATTGTGAACGTCACTGGTCGTGGCGAAGTGAGAAAATATGCCTAATTCACAAGCTAAAAAAGGCTTATTCCAGTTTTATCCTCACAACCTCATTTGGCTTGGACTTTCTGTCCTTGCCATTGTGTTGGATCAATGGACAAAATGGATTGCAAGTACACATCTGAACTACGCAGATCCTGTACCTGTACTTCCATTTTTAAACTGGACACTATTACATAATTATGGTGCAGCTTTTAGCTTTTTATCTGATGCTGGAGGATGGCAACGCTATTTCTTCACATCTTTGGCAGGCTTAGTTTCAATACTTTTTGTATTTTGGTTGCTACGTATGCCTAAAAAAATGGTGGTGCTGCCTGTAGCTATCGCTTTAATTTTAGGTGGAGCACTTGGTAATCTAATTGACCGTATTACTTTAGGGTATGTGGTCGATTTTATTCATGTTTATTACCAAAATCATCACTTTCCAGCTTTTAATATTGCGGACAGTGCCATTACTCTAGGTACCATTTTGCTACTCATTGATACATTCTTCCTTGAGAAGCAAAGACCTAAAAATTCGGATGCATAATATGACCGAAATTATTCAACCTAATGAAGAAATTCGTATTACTGACGGTTCTAAAGTTGACCTACACTTTTCTGTTGCTATTGAAAATGGTGTAGAAATTGACAATACACGTAGCCGTGAAGAACCTGTTAGCTTAACTATTGGCGACGGTAACTTGTTACCAGGCTTTGAGAAAGCGCTTCTTGGCTTACGTGCAGGCGATCGACGTACAGTACATCTACCACCAGAAGATGCTTTTGGTCCGTGGAATCCTGAAAATATACAAACTTTTGATACGGTTAAATTCGAACAACGACCTATTCCTGGTCATATGATTGAATTTGAAGATAAAGCAAAAGCAACTTTATTTGGTGTTGTGAAGTCAGTAAATGATGATATTACTGAAATTGATTTCAACCATCCTCTAGCCGGCAAGAATATTACTTTTGAAGTAGAGATATTTAAAGTGACTCCAGCTGGTCAGCAAGGCATTAAGATCATGTAAAAAAAAGCCCTCGATTGAGGGCTTTTTTATTATTTAACTTTTATTGATGACATAAGAATCCTTACAAATTCTATATTCTCACGCACCTATATAATGAATTAAGTTATAAAGATAAAAATCCTTAGGAAAAACATATGCTGGTCTATATTATCGTCGGAAGTGTTCGCGAAGGGCGCACAGCTATTAAAATTGCCAATTGGTTAGAAACAACAATACCCTCATTTAATCTAAAAGATTTTCAAACAGAAGTAATTGATTTAAAAGAATGGAATCTACCCTTATTTTCAGGTTCTCACCCACCTGCTACAGGTATTTATGATCAACCTAAACAACAAGAATGGGCTGATAAAATTGCCCAAGCTGATGCATTTATCTTTATTAGCCCAGAATACAACCACGGTTACAGCCCAGCTTTAAAAAATGCACTGGACTATGTTGGTAAGGAATGGAGCGGTAAACCAGCAGCATTTATAGGTTATGGCTCAACAAATGGTTCTCGTTCTATTAGCCAAATACGCCAAGTCACTTCAAGTTTAAGTATTGTTGACCCAAATGCTGTAATAGAAATACGAGATATCTTCAAACGCAATAAAGATGAAAAATTCGAAGCCAATGAATTTGAAGTAAAAGGACTTCAATCAATTGTTGAGAAACTACAGAAATATCATTTGTCTTAAATTGAACAAAAAGCCTCCTTTTTAAATAAAAGGGGCTTTTTAATTTTATAAACTTTTTAAATATTCACTATGTCAGTATTACCCGCCATTTCTGCAAGCTGTAGTGCTGTATATACGCTTTTATAAGGGACATGCGCCCCTTTTTCAACTAATAGCTTCACTATCTCTAAATGATCATTCTCAGCCGCTGCTTGCAAAGCACTATACCCTTCATCATCAGTCTGATTAGGGTCTTCTCCATCTATTAATAATTGTTTTACTTGCTCTAGATCACCTAAAGATGCCCAATAAATCAGTTCTGGAAGAGAGAGTTCTTCATCGTCTTCAGGTATGGGAGAGAAAGAATTAATTTTCACGGGGACACCAAAAATAAAAAACTTCCTCATTATATCCATAGAATCGAGTAAGCATCCAAAAATGATTTGTAGTTCTATATTTAAATAATTCTTTATTGATTGATTTCTTGCTATAAAAAAACACCCCAACCTCTTTTGAGATTGGGGTGTTTAGAATAATGAGCTGGCGATGACTTACTCTCACATGGGTAATCCCACACTACCATCAGCGCTAAGAGGTTTCACTTCTGAGTTCGGGAAGGGATCAGGTGGTTCACTCTTGCTATGGTCGCCAGCACAACTGTTTATGGATACTTGCTTAGGTCTTACTTGATGCCGAAGCGTTTTCCAAATCTGTAACAGACTGGGCTGAATTGAATCTTACTTTATCTGTTCATTTTAGCTAGAGGTATAACTAAATCAAGTTGTCTTGCATATTTAAGAATCGATTGATGCTTCATATACAACTGCTTGGGTGTTGTATAGTCAAGCCTCACGAGCAATTAGTATTGGTCAGCTTCACATATCACTATGCTTCCACATCCAACCTATCAACGTCCTAGTCTCGAACGGCTCTTTAGAGGACATAAAGTCCTAGGGAAATCTTATCTTGAGGTAGGCTTCCCGCTTAGATGCTTTCAGCGGTTATCCCTTCCGAACATAGCTACCCGGCGATGCGACTGGCGTCACAACCGGTACACCAGAGGTTCGTCCACTCTGGTCCTCTCGTACTAGGAGCAGATCCTCTCAAATTTCCAGCGCCCACGGTAGATAGGGACCGAACTGTCTCACGACGTTCTAAACCCAGCTCGCGTACCTCTTTAAATGGCGAACAGCCATACCCTTGGGACCTGCTTCAGCCCCAGGATGAGATGAGCCGACATCGAGGTGCCAAACACCGCCGTCGATATGAACTCTTGGGCGGTATCAGCCTGTTATCCCCAGAGTACCTTTTATCCGTTGAGCGATGGCCCTTCCATACAGAACCACCGGATCACTAAGACCTACTTTCGTACCTGCTCGACTTGTGGGTCTCGCAGTTAAGCGCGCTTTTGCCTTTATACTCTACGCGTGATTTCCGACCACGCTGAGCGCACCTTCGTACTCCTCCGTTACTCTTTAGGAGGAGACCGCCCCAGTCAAACTACCCACCAGACACGGTCCTCGTCCCGGATCACGGGACAGAGTTAGAACCTCAACATTACCAGGGTGGTATTTCAAGGACGGCTCCACTGGAACTAGCGTTCCAGCTTCAAAGCCTCCCACCTATCCTACACAAGTAAGGTCAAAGTTCAGTGTCAAGCTGCAGTAAAGGTTCACGGGGTCTTTCCGTCTAGCCGCGGGTACACTGCATCTTCACAGCGATTTCGATTTCACTGAGCCTCTGCTGGAGACAGCGCCGCCATCATTATGCCATTCGTGCAGGTCGGAACTTACCCGACAAGGAATTTCGCTACCTTAGGACCGTTATAGTTACGGCCGCCGTTTACTGGGGCTTCGATCAAGAGCTTCGCTTACGCTAACCCCATCAATTAACCTTCCAGCACCGGGCAGGCATCACACCCTATACGTCCACTTTCGTGTTTGCAGAGTGCTATGTTTTTAATAAACAGTTGCAGCGGCCTGGTTTCTGCGGCTGTCGTCAGCTCAGGAAGCGAGTTCCATCACCAACAACAGCGTACCTTCTCCCGAAGTTACGGTACCATTTTGCCTAGTTCCTTCAGCAGAGTTCTCTCAAGCGCCTTGGTCTACTCGACCTGACCACCTGTGTCGGTTTCGGGTACGATTCCTGTGTAACTGAAGCTTAGAGACTTTTCCTGGAAGCATGGCATCAACCACTTCGCTGTACAAGTACAGCTTGCTATCAGATCTCAGCATAGAGTACCCCGGATTTGCCTAAGATACATGCCTACATCCTTTCACCTGGACAACCAACGCCAGGCTGATTTAGCCTTCTCCGTCCTCTCATCGCATTACACAGAAGTAATGGAATATTAACCATTTTCCCATCGACTACGCCTTTCGGCCTCGCCTTAGGGGTCGACTCACCCAGCCCCGATTAACGTTGGACTGGAACCCTTGGTCTTTCGGCGAACGGGTTTTTCACCCGTTTTGTCGTTACTCACGTCAGCATTCGCACTTCTGATACCTCCAGCATGCTTCTCAACACACCTTCATCGGCTTACAGAACGCTCCCCTACCACGTATACAAAGTATACATCCGCAGCTTCGGCACATAGTTTTAGCCCCGTTACATCTTCCGCGCAGGCCGACTCGACTAGTGAGCTATTACGCTTTCTTTAAAGGGTGGCTGCTTCTAAGCCAACCTCCTAGCTGTCTATGCCTTCCCACATCGTTTCCCACTTAACTATGATTTTGGGGCCTTAGCTGGCGGTCTGGATTGTTTTCCTCTTGACTACGGACGTTAGCACCCGCAGTCTGTCTCCCGGATAGTACTCATAGGTATTCGGAGTTTGCATCGGTTTGGTAAGTCGGGATGACCCCCTAGCCGAAACAGTGCTCTACCCCCTATGGTATTCGTCCGAGGCGCTACCTAAATAGCTTTCGGGGAGAACCAGCTATCACCAGGCTTGATTAGCCTTTCACCCCTATCCACAAGTCATCCCCTGGCTTTTCAACGACAGTGGGTTCGGTCCTCCAGTTAGTGTTACCCAACCTTCAACCTGCTCATGGATAGATCGCCTGGTTTCGGGTCTATACCCAGCAACTAAACGCCCTATTAAGACTCGATTTCTCTACGGCTCCCCTATACGGTTAACCTCGCTACTGAATATAAGTCGCTGACCCATTATACAAAAGGTACGCAGTCACACCACGAAGGTGCTCCCACTGCTTGTATGCATGCGGTTTCAGGATCTATTTCACTCCCCTCACAGGGGTTCTTTTCGCCTTTCCCTCACGGTACTGGTTCACTATCGGTCAGTCAGGAGTATTTAGCCTTGGAGGATGGTCCCCCCATATTCAGACAAGGTTTCACGTGCCTCGCCCTACTCGTCATCATTATGTGTGCCCTTTCGTGTACGGGAATATCACCCTCTACGTTCGCACTTCCCAGAGCGTTCCACTAAAACACACATAACTTAATGGGCTGATCCCCGTTCGCTCGCCGCTACTGAGGGAATCTCAATTGATTTCTTTTCCTAAGGGTACTGAGATGTTTCACTTCCCCTCGTTCGCCTTGCAACACTATGTATTCATGTTGCAATACCTACCTTAAAGTAGGTGGGTTCCCCCATTCAGACATCTCCGGATCAAAGGATATTTGCCGCCTCCCCGGAGCTTTTCGCAGGCTATCACGTCTTTCATCGCCTCTGACTGCCAAGGCATCCACCACATGCACTTAATTACTTGACTATACAACCCCAAACAGTCGATGTTACCTACAAGTTAGTAACTTCAACATTTCAGTTTAGAGCACTGTGCACTTAAGCACCGTACAGCTTCAATCTAAATTCACATACCAAAACGCTTGATTCAGTTAATTTGCTAGTTCTCAATTCATCTAGATTAATCGCTTAACCTAAACTCTTGAGTGAACAATTTATTTCAGACTCAATTTTGCCAATCTGTTAATGAGTTAATGTGTCTTCGTCAGATCACACTAATTACCGTGATAATGAAATCACAGAAGTTAATAAACCAAGATCTCAATCTTTATTTACTAATTTCTGTAATCCGAACTTATCTTAAGTTCTGGTGGAGACTAGGAGAGTCGAACTCCTGACCTCCTGCGTGCAAAGCAGGCGCTCTACCAACTAAGCTAAGTCCCCAGCTTACATCATCAATCATGTATCTTTTATCTATAACTTCAACCAGTCAAAGTCATGGTGGGTCTGACAAGACTTGAACTTGTGACCCCACGCTTATCAAGCGTGTGCTCTAACCAACTGAGCTACAGACCCTCAGATACATCTATGAAGAACAACTTGTTGTGGATTCTTACCAATCGTCAATCTTTCGTTAAGGAGGTGATCCAGCCGCAGGTTCCCCTACGGCTACCTTGTTACGACTTCACCCCAGTCATCGGCCACACCGTGGTAACCGCCCTCTTTGCAGTTAGGCTAGCTACTTCTGGTGCAACAAACTCCCATGGTGTGACGGGCGGTGTGTACAAGGCCCGGGAACGTATTCACCGCGGCATTCTGATCCGCGATTACTAGCGATTCCGACTTCATGGAGTCGAGTTGCAGACTCCAATCCGGACTACGATCGGCTTTTTGAGATTAGCATCACATCGCTGTGTAGCAACCCTTTGTACCGACCATTGTAGCACGTGTGTAGCCCTGGCCGTAAGGGCCATGATGACTTGACGTCGTCCCCGCCTTCCTCCAGTTTGTCACTGGCAGTATCCTTAAAGTTCCCATCCGAAATGCTGGCAAGTAAGGAAAAGGGTTGCGCTCGTTGCGGGACTTAACCCAACATCTCACGACACGAGCTGACGACAGCCATGCAGCACCTGTATCTAGATTCCCGAAGGCACCAATCCATCTCTGGAAAGTTTCTAGTATGTCAAGGCCAGGTAAGGTTCTTCGCGTTGCATCGAATTAAACCACATGCTCCACCGCTTGTGCGGGCCCCCGTCAATTCATTTGAGTTTTAGTCTTGCGACCGTACTCCCCAGGCGGTCTACTTATCGCGTTAGCTGCGCCACTAAAGCCTCAAAGGCCCCAACGGCTAGTAGACATCGTTTACGGCATGGACTACCAGGGTATCTAATCCTGTTTGCTCCCCATGCTTTCGTACCTCAGCGTCAGTATTAGGCCAGATGGCTGCCTTCGCCATCGGTATTCCTCCAGATCTCTACGCATTTCACCGCTACACCTGGAATTCTACCATCCTCTCCCATACTCTAGCTCACCAGTATCGAATGCAATTCCCAAGTTAAGCTCGGGGATTTCACATCCGACTTAATAAGCCGCCTACGCACGCTTTACGCCCAGTAAATCCGATTAACGCTCGCACCCTCTGTATTACCGCGGCTGCTGGCACAGAGTTAGCCGGTGCTTATTCTGCGAGTAACGTCCACTATCTCTAGGTATTAACTAAAGTAGCCTCCTCCTCGCTTAAAGTGCTTTACAACCATAAGGCCTTCTTCACACACGCGGCATGGCTGGATCAGGGTTCCCCCCATTGTCCAATATTCCCCACTGCTGCCTCCCGTAGGAGTCTGGGCCGTGTCTCAGTCCCAGTGTGGCGGATCATCCTCTCAGACCCGCTACAGATCGTCGCCTTGGTAGGCCTTTACCCCACCAACTAGCTAATCCGACTTAGGCTCATCTATTAGCGCAAGGTCCGAAGATCCCCTGCTTTCTCCCGTAGGACGTATGCGGTATTAGCATCCCTTTCGAGATGTTGTCCCCCACTAATAGGCAGATTCCTAAGCATTACTCACCCGTCCGCCGCTAGGTCCAGTAGCAAGCTACCTTCCCCCGCTCGACTTGCATGTGTTAAGCCTGCCGCCAGCGTTCAATCTGAGCCATGATCAAACTCTTCAGTTAAAATCATTTTGCACCTTATTTATAGACAAGGTACCAATTCTGGCTCATCAATTACTGACTTAAATTTCGCTCAAATAAACTTCGAGTAATTTAAACCAATCAATCAATGAAAATTATTTCGATTAATCAATCAGTAAAAATCCACACAAGTTGTTCTTCAATTCTCTTAATGAT
>NZ_JAKTIM010000025.1:0-26030 GCF_027855455.1 Acinetobacter sp. AOR01_HL
GGCTTTGTTGCATAAAGCCTTTGAAGGTAAAGTTTTCCTAAGTTGCTAAAATTTAGGTTACAACTTGGGTATGAGGTCTGCCTAATTCTGTAAATTTATTTAATACGGCTACACGTGCATGGATCTCATTCACTTGGCTGTCAAAATTCCTTGAGTAGAGTTTATCGCCTAATAATTTGATGCAATGCATCTTGGTTTCGACCAAACTTCGCCGATGATAACCAGACCACTTTTTCCAAAGGGCTCTTCCTAGACGCTTAACTGTTTTTAGTAATTCATTTCTCTCTTGCGAATGAACTTTTGTATCTTTCCACGGTTTCGCATTTTTTCTTGGCGGAATCACCGCATATGCTTGACGATCTGAGATCACTCGTCTGCAGCATTTAGTGTCATAGGCTCCATCGGTATAGACAGAATCTACTCGCTCATCAAGTGGTATTTGACCAAGTAAATCACCGAGCACCTGTGAATCACTGATATTGTTCGTTGTGAGCTGAACTGCACGTATTTGCAGCGTTTCAGCATCTATACCAATGTGAAGCTTACGCCATTGTCGACGATATTCAGGCTGATGTTTCTTCCGTTTCCATTCACCTTCGCCCAAAAACTTTAAACCAGTTGAATCTACGAGTAGATGTAGACCATTGCTACTTTTTTGGTAGCTAATCGCAATATCAATATGTTTTTGTCTTCTGCAAAGCGTCGTATAGTCTGGCGCTGTCCAATCTAATCCGCAAAGTTTAATCAGGCTTTGTACAAAGCCAGTGACCATGCGTAGAGAAAGACGAAATATGGATTTAATCATTAAGCAGCATTGGATGGCTGTATCGGAATAAGTTTGATTTCGACCATGTTGGCTTTTTGGTTGAGCATACCATTGTGTTTTGGGATCAAACCAAATGGCAATATTCCCACGATTAATGAGAGCTCGGTTGTATGTGGGCCAATTGGTTGTACGGTAGATTTTAGGTGTAGGCTTATTCATCTCAAAATTATATTGTGGAATAAGCCTTTAGAGACAGGTTTGTGCAACAAAGCCTATTAAAACTGGAACTTTTTTGGTTTGAGCTGCATCAGCATTATCATTTTTCTGAACCGCAGAAAATTTTAAATGAACTTATTGCTGCTTATAGTGAAAAGCAGCGAGCCTACCACACCGTACAACATTTATATGAATGTTTGAGTTTAATTGAGACGATTCAGTCCGAATTAAATGATCCGTATGCTGTTGCATTGGCTCTCTGGTTCCATGATGTAGTCTACGAACCTCAAGCGCTAGATAATGAACTTAAAAGTGCCGAGTTATTTGAGCAATTAATGGCTCAAGATTTACAGCTCGATACAATGCAGAAAATAAAGCGTTGGATTCTTGCGACTCAAAAGCATGCACCAACCGGTGAAACAGATTTGCAATTTTTGTTAGATATCGATTTAGCTATTTTGGCAGCAACACCTGAACGTTTTATCCAGTATGAACAGCAAATTCAGCAAGAATATGCTTGGGTTGATCCAGAAGTATATGCGATTAAGCGAAAAGAAGTTTTAAAGCATTTTTATCAGTCTGAGCCGCTTTATCAAACTGCATATTTCCAAAAGAATTTTGAGTTAAACGCCAAGCAAAATTTAAAGAAAATATTGGAATAGCCTAAGCTAAATGTAAAATTTAGATCTGTTGATTGAATAAAGATATATAGATTTTTAATCTTTTTTGAAAAGTGAAAATGGTTACATGAGAGGAGAGAGGAACCACTGAAAAAAGCAGTGATTCCTTAGAAATAAATTATTTAAAGAAATAACCTGTTTCTGGTGAACTTGCATTTGCCATGCGTTTGCGTGGCATACGCCCAGCTAAAAATGCTTCACGTCCTGCTTCAACAGCTTTCTTCATTGCAGAAGCCATCAAAATAGGATTTTGAGCCGCTGCAATCGCTGTGTTCATCAATACGCCATCACAACCAAGTTCCATCGCAATAGCAGCGTCACTTGCTGTACCAACACCTGCATCTACTAAAACCGGTACTTTGGCATTTTCTTTAATAATTGAAATGGTATGCGGGTTTAAAATACCTAGGCCTGAACCAATCAAACTACCTAAAGGCATAATTGCAACACAACCCATACTTTCAAGTTCTTGAGCAATGATTGGGTCGTCAGAGGTATAGACCATAATCTCAAAACCGTCATCAATCAAAGTGCGAGCGGCTTTTAAAGTCTCGGTTACATTTGGATATAAAGTTTTTTCATCACCCAACACTTCAAGTTTTACTAGGTTATGACCATCCAGTAGCTCGCGCGCTAGCATACACGTGCGTACTGCGCTATCAGCGTCAAAACAACCTGCAGTATTTGGCAAGATTGTATATTTCTCTGGTGGAATGACAGAAAGTAAATTCGGTTGATCTGGATTTTGTCCAATATTCACACGGCGGATTGCGACAGTTACGATTTCTGCACCACTAGCTTGAATAGCTAAATCCGTTTCATTTAAGTCTTTATATTTCCCTGTTCCTACCAATAAACGAGATTGAAAAGAACGTGAACCAATAATGAGAGGGGTGTCTTGCATGGATAACTCCGACTTAGCCGCCGCCAACAGCGTGAATAATTTCGATACGGTCATGTTGAGCAATCGTAATTTGCTCTAATTTGCTTTTAGGCACGATTTGCTGATTGTGTTCAACAGCAAAACGTTTTCCTTCAAGCGCCAGTTCCTGAATGAGTTGCAACAGGTTTTGGCTAGGCGTGTCCGTTAATTCGCCATTTAAATAAATTTGCATGATCACATTCCGATTATTTTGCGTATTTGAAAGCATTCCAAGCCAAGATTAGCCATCCAGCAATCATCAAAGCTCCACCTATTGGCGTAATTGCGCCTAATATCCGCGGTAAACCCAATGCCATGATATAAAGCGAACCACAAAAGAACAGAATGCCAATCTGAATAAGCAAGAAAGATAACTTGATTGGGAAATGAGGAAGAACCTTGCTTAAAATACCAAGCGCTAACAATCCAAGCGCATGATAAAAAAAGTAGTCGGTTGCAGTCTGCCACCAAGCAAGTTGTTCAGGGCTCGCGTGAGCTTTAAGACCATGTGCTCCAAAAGCACCCAACATGACTGCGAAAGCAAGATTAAGGGCTGAAATGGCAATCCACATAACAAAAAACGCAACTGAATAATGAAAGGCAACGTTACCATAGAATAGGTTGGCTAAACATAGCCAGATAAAACAAAAGGGCTTATCGCCCTTTTATTTTTTCATTTTCTTTAGCTTGCAGACATTGCGACTTTAATTTTTTCCATCGCATTCTTTTCAAGCTGACGAATACGTTCGGCAGAAACATTATATTCGGCAGCAAGCTCATGGAGGGTAGATTTATCGTCATCTAACCAACGACGCTGCAAAATATTACGTGAACGGTCATCTAGCTGGTTCATTGCGTCATGCAAAGCAGATGTACTTTGTTCTTCCCAATCCTCATTTTCTACTAAACGAGCAGGGTCATAACGATTATCTTCAAGATATAACACTGGCGCAGTGTGCGGGGTGTCATCATCGTCATCGCCTTGAGCTTCAAAAGCAGCATCATATGCTGTTAAACGACCTTCCATTTCCAAAACTTGTTCTGGAGTAACATTTAAGTCGTTTGCAATAGATTGTGCTTCTTCTAATGTGAGCTTTTTACTCGATTTTTTTAAGCTGCGTAAATTGAAGAAAAGTTTACGCTGAGCTTTGGTTGTTGCAATTTTTACAATACGCCAGTTACGAATAACATATTCGTGAATTTCTGCCTTAATCCAGTGGACGGCAAAAGATACAAGACGTACGCCCATATTTGGGTCAAAACGTTTTACGGCTTTCATTAAGCCTAAGTTACCTTCTTGAATAAGGTCACCTTGAGGTAGGCCATAACCTGCATAGCTGCGCGCAATGTGAACGACGAAGCGTAAATGCGACATTACCAGCATTTTTGCGGCATCAAGATCTTGGTCATAATAATAACGCTCAGCAAGCTCTTTTTCTTGCTCAGCCGTTAAAATAGGAATCTGATTGACAGTACTGATATATGCACCAAGGTTTACACCGGGCGCAGACAATGACAGGGGCATCAATTGATTGCTGCTGTCACTCATGAGTTCTCCTTATAGGATAGGATGGATTAACCAATAAGTTCATCTTAATTTGAATCGGCTTCATAATTAAGGAAAATTGGGTATAGAAATGTAAAATTTTATGCAGTTTCTAATCTTTTAGTTTAGCAAAGAATTATTGAGTTTCAATTAAATAGTGAAATTCTCTTTCTGAAATCTGCATGGTTTGACACGTAAAATGATGTAATTGGCAATAACGTGTTACATCAATTTCACTATGCGGGTCAGATGATTTTAATAAGAATAGTTGTTTTCCCGATAATTTTTTAAGTTCACGTTTCAACATTAATAATGGCATTGGACAAGGTTGGCCAAGGGCATTAATTTCAATAGGCGTCGTAGCGGAAGAAGTAGTGCTCATTCATCATCAAAACAACTAAAAAAATTATTTTAACAAATTTTTGTAAACACTACATAACTTTATATAAAGAACAACTAATCAATACTGATAAAAATTATTGTAATAAGCTGTTTAAAAAAACAGCTAAAAATAGGGGAAATAAATAAAAAAAATTCTATTAATTGTCATAAACCCGTGTTAAGCTCGAACCGTTTTAGGAATTACCACACAGTTAAATTGTTTTAATAACCCTATAACAAATGGATGTAACCGGAAATTGTTGATAGTTTTACAGAATGATTACAAGCTTTAAGATTATAAAAATTTTAAAACCTTGTTTGCTCTGCTGTTTGCAACACCGGAAGGTCCTTTTTTCATCATCTGAGGATTGACTTATGACAGCTCGTGAACAAGGCGTAGTAAAGTGGTTTAATGACACTAAAGGCTTTGGTTTTATTCAACGTAACGGCGGCGACGATGTATTCGTTCACTTCCGTGCAATCGTAGGTGACGGTCACCGTTCTCTACGTGACGGTCAACGTGTAGAATTTAGCGTTGTACAAGGTCAAAAAGGTTTTCAAGCTGAAAACGTTCAGCCTTTAGACTAATTCATCTTTTTGATGAATCATGGACGCTCCAATTTTTGAATTGGGGCGTTTTTGTTTATAATGATCTTCTCATTCGAGAGATTGTTTGTTAGAGCGCGTATTTATGACATCTGGTTTTGAAACCTTGAATTTACATCCGCAACTTAAAAAGGCGATTGATGCTTTAGGGTTTACTCAAATGACCCCAATTCAGCAAAAGGTTTTAAAATATACATTAGCCGGGCATGATGCAATTGGGCGAGCACAGACAGGAACAGGTAAAACTGCTGCCTTTCTGATTAGTGTAATTAATGATTTGCTCAATAATCCGGTTCAGGAGCAACGCTTCCGTGGTGAGCCTCGTGCTTTAATCTTAGCACCTACTCGTGAGTTGGCATTGCAGATTGAAAGTGATGCAAAATCTCTCACAAAATTTTCTAATTTACACCTAGTGACCCTATTAGGTGGCGTTGATTTCGATAAGCAGAAGAAGCAACTTGATGCTAATTTTGTCGATATCATGGTTGCCACACCAGGGCGTTTAATTGATTTTGTAGAACAAAAAGAAGTTTGGCTCGATCAAATTGAATTTTTAGTGATTGATGAAGCTGACCGTTTATTGGATATGGGCTTTATTCCTTCGGTAAAACGTATTGTGCGTTATTCACCACGTAAGGAACAACGTCAAACCTTAATGTTCTCTGCAACATTTAGTTATGATGTCTTGAACTTGGCAAGACAGTGGTTATTTGAACCAGTAACTGTTGAAATTGAACCTGAACAAAAGACCAATAATGATGTCGAACAACGTGTTTACGTTGTGGCTAAACAAGATAAATATCGTCTTTTACAAGATATTTTACGTGAAGAGCCAATTGATAAAGTTATGATCTTTGCCAATCGCCGTGATCAGGTACGTCGTCTTTACGACCATTTGAAAAAAGATGGATATAAAGTGGGGATGCTATCTGGTGAAATTGCTCAAGATAAACGTTTAAAAATGTTGGAGCAGTTTAAGCAAGGCAAACATAACATCATGATCGCAACCGATGTTGCTGGTCGTGGTATTCATGTAGACGGCGTATCACATGTAGTGAATTTTACATTACCTGAGCAGTCTGATGATTATGTCCATCGTATTGGTCGTACAGGTCGTGCAGGGGCACAAGGGGTAAGTATTAGTTTCTTATCTGAAGATGATGCTTTCTATTTACCCGAAATTGAAAAAGCAATTGGTAAGAAATTGCCTCTAACCCGACTAGATGGTTATTGCTAATAAAAAATCCCAATCATTTGATTGGGATTTTTTTTGATTAATTTATTTTACAATAGAAGGTAAGCGTTGTTTGATAGTCATCATCTTTTGCTAAAGATGCATTTTTACCCGTTAAAGTACCGATGACACCCGCAGCAGCTTCTACCATTTGACCAGTCTTTTCACTTACCACATCTTTTAAAACCCCGTGATAAGACGTTTTTTCATCAACAATAACTGGTGTTGTGCTCTTAGAGCATGTTTTTTGTGCCGCAGTAACCGCATTATTCTTTGCAATTAAATTGGTTTTGCCAATTCCAGTCACTTCAAACTGATTATTTTCTTTTTGAATTGCTAAAGTGTTTTTAGGCGTGGTTGCACAAGCACCTAGTAATAAAACAACACCGCTCATTGCGGTCGCTAAAATTATTTTTTTCATAATGCACCTAAGTTAATCACCAAAAGATAGGGTTATTTGAACATAAGTTTTCTAATTGATTTTGAAGACGTTGTATGAGTTTTGATGTTTTGTATTAAAAAATGTCAAACTATGAATTCACTAAGTTTATAAGCTAGATTCAATGGTGGATTAACGGTAGATTATGCTAATCTATTTCGAATTTTTGAGTTAGATTAATATTAATGACGGATTCAGCAATACAAATAATTCACCAAAATATTCATCAGCGTCAGTCTATTGGCCAATTAGTTGAGCCAGCCCCAAATACAGATCAGTTAGAGTTGGCTTTTCAGGCAGCTTTAACAGCTCCAGATCATCATAGACTTAAGCCAACGCATTTTGTAATTGTGTCAGGTGACCAACGTGCTGCTTTTGGTGAAGTTTTGGCAAAAGCATTGGTCGATTTGGGTGAGTCTGATCCTGCACAGCTTGAACGTGTGAAGCAACATCCTTTTCGAGCTCCTTTACTCATTTTAGCTCTTACGCAGTTACAAGATCATCCGAAAGTTCCACACTTCGAACAAATTTTGAGTACAGGCGCAGCAGTACAAAATCTTTTGTTATCTTTACAAGCTCAAGGGTTCTCGACCATGTGGCGTAGTGGTGCCGTTGTCGAATCAAACTGGTTAAAACAGCATTTAGGTCTGCAACCACATGATTTGATTTCAGGTATTATTTATGTCGGCACAGCAGCTAAAGCAATTGCACCGCGTGCAGATATTGATAGTAAAGAATTCGTAAAAGTTTGGCAGGCTTAAACGTCTGTAAAAGTAAGAAATAGGATAATAAAGCATGGCTGAATTTAAGTTTACAGATTTGGTGGAACCTGTTGCGGTCGATAAAAAAACGGCATTACGTATTACCGTTTTAGGGGGCGGTAGCTTTGGTACAGCTATGGCAAATTTAGCTGCTCGTAATGGCTGCGATACTATGATCTGGATTCGTGATGCCGAAACAGCAGAAGAAATTAATAAAACCCATATTAATAAACGTTATTTACCAGACTTCACTTTAGAATCTTCATTACGTGCAGTTTCTGATCTTGAGCAAGCGGTATGTGATCGAGATATTATTTTAGTTGCAATTCCAAGCCACTCATTCCGTGACGTTTTAAAACAAATAGCACCTTACATTACCGCGCAAGCTGTTGTGTCTTTAACCAAAGGTGTTGAAGCTAAAACATTTAGCTTTATGAGCGATATTATTCGTGAAGAATTACCAGAAGTTCCGTATGGTGTGTTGTCAGGACCAAATCTTGCTAAAGAAATTATGGCAGGTATGCCTTCTGGTACTGTAATTGCAAGTGATTCTGAACTCGTCCGTTATGCCGTACAACATGCACTTCATAGTGCGTTATTCCGCGTTTTTGGTAGCGATGATGTGCATGGAGTTGAGTTAGGCGGTGCGCTTAAGAATATTTATGCCGTTGCTATGGGAATTGGAGCAGCATATAAAATTGGTGAAAATACCAAGAGTATGATTTTAACGCGTGCTTTGGCTGAAATGAGCCGTTTCGCGGTAAAACAAGGTGCAAACCCGCTCACGTTCTTAGGTTTATCTGGAGTAGGTGATTTATTTGCGACTTGTAATAGTCCATTAAGCCGTAATTATCAAATTGGTTATGCGCTAGGTTCTGGTAAAACGCTTGAACAAGCGAGTAAAGAATTAGGTCAAACTGCAGAAGGTATTAACACGATTGTTCAGGTGCGTGGCAAGGCACAAGAACTAGACGTATATATGCCAATTACCAATGCTTTATATGAGGTCATTTTTGAAGGCGCTCCACCATTAAATATTGCACTTTCTCTTATGAAAAATGGACACCGTAGTGATGTCGAGTTTGTTTTACCTCATCATGAAGTCTGACGAATAAATGTCATAAATTGTGGTTATAATGCAGGAATTGTTTACAAGGAAATTTTATGCAACTGACATTAGTTCGTCATGGGGAAGCTGCTCCGCCAGTAAATGGTAATGATATTAAACGTCCCCTTACTGCGCGTGGACATGCACAGGCTGAGCAAACGGCAACCTTTTTAAAAGATATTGTAAAACCAGATATTTTTGTTGTTAGTCCTTTGCTGCGTGCTCAGGAAACGTTGGCGCATATCCAGACCTATTTTAAAGATGTGCCAGTGCTGTTATGCGACAAAATTAAGCCTGACGATGATGCAAAAGAAGCGATTGAATGGCTATCTCAAATTCCTTATGAGTCGATTGTGGTTGTTTGCCATATGAATGTGGTATGGCATATGGCAGAGTTACTTACTCATGAAAATTTCAATCCATTTGCACTTGCTGAAGCTAGAATTTATGATCAAGCTGTTATTGCAAATGGTTTATCAACACAAAAAAATAGTTTTATACCCACAATATAATTAAAAAGGTTATTTAGCCCACATGCTGTACATATGGATGCCTGAAACCAATGGAGTTTGGCATTGGTCTAACGGAGAAAACTGGTTGCAGGCTGCAAGTCTCGATCAATTAATACAAGACTTGCAAATACATCAAGGAAAAGAAGCTACGGTCTTTTTTCCGAGTCGTCATGCTCAAATGCTTCAGCAAACGATGGCAAAGTCCCATTACAAACAGCTTGGCGCTGATGGGGTTAAATATCTACTTGAAGAGTTTGTGACTTTACCGATTGATCACATGAAAGTGGTTCACCATTTTCATGCCGATCAGTTAACTGTTTTGGGTGTTGCTCAGGGGATGGTAGAGACATGGCAACATTCTTTAGCTTTGTTACCAACCAAACTTGTGGCTTTGTTGCCAGATTTTCTAGTTTTACCTGAACCACAAGCTCAGCAAGTTATTCTGTGTAATATTGATCATCAGCTTTTGGTGCGTGAGAATAAGTGGTTAGGTAATTCCATTGATGACTTGGGGCTTTTTTTAGAGTTCCAGTCAGCCGAAACACATTATCAATATAGCGGTTTAACAGCAGAGCAACTAGAGAGTTTAGAAGCTGCCTCAAGCGCAGAGCAACGTTCTGAGTTTATTTATCAATTTCAGCCTTTAGATAAAACTAAGCAGCATCCTTTTAATGTTTTGCCAAAATCAAAAGGGCAAGAACGTACTTTCTCTAACTATTGGAAAGCTTGTGCCGCCGTTGTTCTAGCAATTATTGTCGTGCAGTTTAGCTATGATTTATTGCGTTGGGTAAAATTGAAAAAGGTGGCAGATCAGACTGCTGAACAGGCAATTGAGCAATATAAATATTGGTTTGGTCCATCTAGTCGTGTGACTGAACAAAATATTAAAGGACAATTCGAAAGTCATTTAAGAATGAGCCAGCAAGGTGATACCCAGGCACTTTCTCTGTTAAGCCGGGTTGGGCCTATTTTAATGCAAAGACAGATTTTAGCTCAGCAACTCAATTATGATGCTTCAATCTTAACAATGGCATTAAAAGCAAAATCAGCAGATGATTTGCAAGCTTTAACCCAACAACTTAATCAACAAGGTTTTAAAGCTGAGTTAGGTAATGTTCAAGCTGATGGTAGTGGTGCGATTGGGGTGGTGAAAATACAATAATGAAAATGTTAGCTCAGTTGCAAAACCGTTTTGATCAGTGGGTTGAACAAATTGTTCAATATTTAGATCGCTTAACTGTCCGTGAACGTATTATGGTGGTCTTTACTACTATTTTTGTTGTAGTCGTCATTGTTGGATATTCACTTTGGAAAATGCATTCCTTGGCAGAACAACAGCAAAAACGTTTAAATGATTTAAAAGATTTGATGGTGTGGATGCAGAGTAATGCAGTCACGATGAAGCCTGCCAATGAGCTTGAACTAGATAAGTCTGGAAAAATACAACGAGTAGCTCAGCAACAAGGTTTAACTGTGTCTTCCCAGCAAAATGGGGAACAGTTACAAATTATTGTAACACATCAGAATTATGCAATTTTGGC
Organism: Acinetobacter sp. AOR01_HL; assembly: GCF_027855455.1. Lineage (NCBI taxonomy): Bacteria > Pseudomonadati > Pseudomonadota > Gammaproteobacteria > Moraxellales > Moraxellaceae > Acinetobacter > Acinetobacter sp. AOR01_HL. The sequence continues at coordinate 10,713 of NZ_JAKTIM010000025.1, forward strand.
TAACTTTTTAACACAACTTGCACAGATGGGCTTAAGTATTCAAAAGATGGAAATGGTTTCTAGTGAAGGTCAGATTAAATTAACAGCGACAGTTCAATAACATATCAAAATATGCTTGTGTCAAGCATGGTGTTTTGTGCTGCCTGTGCCTATAATATGCGTACCTAAAATCAGTAGACTGTGATTGGTATGTTATATTCACTTGCTCGCCCGATGTTGTTTAGTTTAGCACCAGAGCGTGCCCATGAATTAACATTATCCATGCTTGATAAAGCGCATAAGCTAGGCATGATGCGCCAGACCGTAGAAGCAAAGCCAACTACATGTATGGGAATCGAATTTCCTAATCCGGTAGGGTTGGCAGCTGGTCTTGATAAAAATGGTGCTCATATTGATGCATTAGCTGGGTTGGGTTTCGGTTTCATTGAAATTGGTACAATTACACCTCGCCCACAATCTGGTAACCCAAAACCACGTTTATTCCGTATTCCTGAAGCTAAAGCTATTATTAACCGCATGGGTTTTAATAATGATGGCGTTGATAAGCTAATCGAGAATGTTAAAGCATCAAAATTTAGAGGCATTTTAGGAATTAATATTGGTAAAAATGCTGATACACCTGTCGAAAAAGCCGTTGATGATTATTTGATTTGTCTTGAGAAAGTTTATAACTACGCTTCATACATTACGGTTAATATTTCGTCTCCAAATACTAAAAATTTGCGTAGTTTGCAAAGTGGTGATGCATTAACTGAATTATTGCAAACCTTAAAAGCACGTCAACTTGAGTTGGCAGAGCAATATAATCACTATGTACCTTTAGTTCTTAAAGTCGCTCCAGACTTAACAGCTGAAGATGTTGAATTTATTTCGGCACAATTATTAGATTTTAAAATTGATGGTCTTATTGTGACGAACACGACCTTATCGAGAGAAGGGGTAGAGAACCTGCCTTACGGTAATGAGTCAGGTGGTTTGTCGGGTGCACCTGTATTTGAAAAAAGTACGGAATGTTTACGTTTATTTGCTCAAACATTAAAAGGACAAATTCCTTTAATTGGTGTGGGCGGAATTTTGTCGGGTGAACAAGCTGCAGCGAAACAACAGGCTGGAGCAACGCTTGTACAAATTTATAGTGGTCTGATTTATACGGGACCAACGCTTGTGAAGCAATGTGTGGAAGCCATGACTTAATTGAACATGAACACCATTGATATCATCATTCTGATACTTTTGCTCATTGGGGGGCTAAACGGTTTGCGACAAGGATTTATAAAAGCCTTTGCGAACTTGGTAGGATGGATTTTTGCATTAATTATGGGTGCAAAATATGCTGTTCTTCTAGCTCCGTCAATGTCAGGTTTAAGTCAGGATCCGGTGGTTCAAAAGATCGCGGCTTTCGCTTTTATTGCACTTTTAATTATCGTTTTAACTTGGATCGTCACTGCATTTTTAAATGGCCTCTTGAAAAGTTTGAAGTTGGGGCCATTAAATCGTTTAGCAGGTGGTGCTTTTGGTTCGTTGAAAGGTTTATTGGTTGTTCTTATTACCATGCAGGGTGTTGGTCCTTGGGTAGAAAGTTCGCCTCATTGGAAACAATCCAAATTTATCCAGTTTTTATTGCCTTATGCACCTTTAGCGACAGAGCTTTCTAAAGATGCAGCAAGTGAGGCATTTCATCAGATAACATCTGGGGGCGGTGTAACGCGCACTTCTCCAAAACCAATGGACGAGTCGGAGGAAACAGAGCTTCGACCTGACCATTCAACAAAGAATCCTTTTTATTAATTCCTAGCTTGTCTGCGAGGTTGCTATGTGTGGAGTTGTTGGTATAGCCGGTAAATCGCCAGTGAACCAAATGTTGTTTGATGCATTAACGATGTTGCAACATCGTGGGCAAGATGCAGCTGGAATAGTAACCTGCCATGAAGGCCGTCTTTTCCTTCGTAAGGATAACGGTATGGTACGTGATGTTTTTCATACTCGTCATATGAGAGCATTACTTGGTAATTATGGTATCGGTCATGTGCGCTATCCAACTGCCGGTTCTTCGAGCAGTGCGGAAGCTCAACCATTTTATGTGAACTCACCTTACGGTATTACACTTGCACATAATGGTAACTTGACAAATGCAGAAGAAATTCATGATGACCTGTTCAAAACAGATTTGCGTCACATGAATACGGACTCTGATTCGGAAGTTCTTTTAAACGTCTTTGCTCATGAATTGCAAAAGATAGGAACTTTAAATCCTACACCGGAAGATATTTTCCATACCGTTTCACGTGTACATGAGCGCTGCCAAGGTGCTTATGGTGTCGTGGCAATGATTACTGGTCACGGCTTAGTTGGTTTCCGTGATCCAAATGGTATCCGTCCGCTTATTTACGGTTCTCGTGTAACTGAGCAAGGCGAGATGGAATATATCATTGCATCAGAATCTGTAGCGATTACAGCGCTTGGCTTTAAAATTGAGCGTGATATTGCTCCGGGTGAAGCAATTTTCATTAATGCTGACGGTGAGTTATTTACAAAGCAATGTGCGGCAGATCCAAAATACCGTCCATGTATTTTTGAATATGTTTATTTTGCTCGTCCAGATGCAATTATTGATGGTATTTCGGTTTATAAAGCTCGCTTAAAAATGGGTGAGAAATTAGCGCATAAAATTTTGCGTGACTGGGGTGAAGACCATGATATTGACGTGGTTATCCCAATTCCAGATACAAGCCGTACCTCAGCTTTAGAGTTGGCAAATATTCTTGGCGTGAAGTTCCGTGAAGGTTTTATGAAAAACCGTTATATCGGTCGTACCTTTATTATGCCAGGTCAACAACAGCGTAAAAAATCTGTACGTCAGAAATTAAACCCTGTTGAGTTAGAGTTTAAAGGCAAGAACGTTCTATTAGTGGATGACTCAATTGTGCGTGGTACAACGTGTAATGAGATCATTCAAATGGCGCGTGACTCAGGTGCGAAAAAAGTATACTTTGCTTCAGCTGCACCGAAAGTAATGTATCCGAACGTATATGGTATCGATATGCCTGCTAAAACTGAGCTTATTGCTTCAGAACGCAGTGTAGAAGAAATTCAGGAAATTATTGGTGCTGATCGTTTAATTTTCCAAGATTTGGAAGATTTGAAGAACGCTGTACGTACAAGTAAAGTACCTACATTAACCGAGTTTGATTGCTCTGTTTTTGATGGTATCTATGTAACTGGTGGAATTGATGCAGACTATCTGAATAATTTGGAGCAGAAACGTAATGATTCTGCGAAAAAGAAAAAAGATGGTTATATTGATGTCAATATTGATGCAGCATCAGTAGATTTGACCGGTATTAAAGAAGAATAGAAATAGCCGAAAAAAGCGGGTATTTCCCGCTTTTTTCTTTTATGATGAAACTTAACAATGTAATTGGGATTATTTACATTGAAAGAAGTAAGCCACTATTTAATAGAAAATAAAAATATGGCATGGTCCATCACTATGTGTTTGGTCGCTGTGCTTTTAACTATTTTTATTTTAAATCTAATTTTAGGTTTACTTGTTCATTTCTTTGATTATAGCGAGCCGATTTGGTGGCATGCTTTAAGTCCATATTTTATTGCTCTTTTGCTTTTTATTATGGTTTGGTCTGTGGTGACCGAACTTTATATTTTGCGTAAAGGTGGCCATTCACTTGCCAAGCAGTTGAAAGCTCGTCGTTTGGTAAAAGGTGAAAGTACACCAGAAGAACATGCCGCATTAAAAATTACAGAACATCTGGCACAAACATTTTCCCTGAACGTTCCAACACTTTATGTTTTACCTGATGAAGTAGGTGTTAATGCATTAACGGCAGGTTTTCACTCGAATGATATTGTAATTATTTTAACTTGGGGTGCCTTACAGAACCTTGATGAGCTAGAGCTATATGGCTTATTGGGTCATGAATTTAACCAGATTTTATCGGGTGAAGCAGTAGAAAATACTAAACTAAAAATTTTATATAGTGGTTTGACTACTTTTAGTCAGTGGGGGAGTAAGCTCGCCAAACAAGGGTTTAAGCGCTACAGTCCGGGTTATAAGCATAAGTTCGAGACTGTATTTGTAGCCGTAGGGGGTGTGATTTGGTTGGCGGGAAGTTTAGGTGTTTTAATCACTCGTTTTATTAAATATTTAACATTAAGTGGTCGTACATTTCGCAATGACCAAAAAACGATGCGGTTATTAAAAAATAGCACTAATACCCAAACTTTATTGCGTATTTACGTTCACCATTCTGGTTCGCAGATTCATAGTGCTTATTCTGAATCGATTGCACATATGTGTTTTGCGAATTCACTTAGCCCGCAAAGTTGGATGAATATTCACCCAAGTATTCGTGAACGTATTTATGAGCTTAACCCAACTTTATTACAAGATTTGCAATTAGAAAATTTAAAGAAACTTCGAAATCGTCCTTTATTTAGTTTGTTCCATGTACTAGAAGAATCTGAGACTGAAATTTATACGCCGTGGTCATCTCCACAACCTTTGCCTTTGTTGCGTCTTTCTCCAATCAGTTTTGCTTTGAATGATGCAATTAAGCCGTTAAGCAGTGATATCCGTCGTAATAAAAAGCGGCCTGAACTTATTCAACGTGCATTACAAACTGCGACTGGTTCACGTGAGGTGATGGTTGCTATTTTAATGATTCGTCAATATCGAGAATTTATTCCACAAGATGCGCCAGTAAGCCATGCAATTGTGGATGCCTTACTTAATCTTGATGGGCGTATTCATATTCAAATATTTCATGATGCATGTAAAAATATTGGTCATATGCCTGCCAGTATTGCTCGTCAATTTTTGACTAAACTGGCCCTTATTATTCAGGAAGATGGGGAAATTGGATTACTTGATGCACTTCTACTCGAGCGTGTTAAGTACGAGTTAAACTTGATGCCACTTCATTTGCCGACAGCATTTGAAGAGGTAAAACCTCAAATTGTTCGTTTAATTGATGCATTACTTCATGTGCAACAAATCAATAGTCCGAATCAGTTAGAGGTTCGCGAACGTATCTTACGTTCTTTGCTTAATCCTGATGAAATGCATATTTATGATGAAATTTCGGATGAACCTTTAGACTTAGCAGAAATTTTAAATGATATTGCTGGGCTATTGCTGCGTGACCGCTTAAGTATATTGGCAATTGCTGAAATGTGCTTGTGGAGTGATCGCATTATTACTCAAGATGAACTTGATGTGCTTGAGTTGCTTTATTGGCGATTTGGTTTTGAGTCTGATGAAATTGTAGAGCAAATGCAGAAGAAAAATAGCGTTATGATTATTTAAGAAACATATGTAGTTTCCAAAGAGTATCATTAAAAGAAAACGCTGAAAAAAAATCAGAAGCCCGTTAGAATGTGTGTAGATTAGAGGTACTGATTTAGACATGAGTGGGCAGCAAAGAAATATACTGGCAACTTTAGGAATAGACGTATGGATTCCTAGAACACAAGTGTGCCAAAAAAATAATGCCCATACTTTGTGGCGAGATCAGGTTGTTGAACCTCATGAGTCAATTACCGTACCTACCATAGATGTTCCTGCTTTTGAGCAAAAGAACACTCAGCCACAGGTGCTTGAAATTCCTAAAGTGGTGGAAGAGCCATCAATAGTGGTTGCAGAAGTCTCGCAGCCAGAGAAACTTGTAGAAAAACCTAAAGTCATTGAGCAAGAGACAATTGCTCCATTTGAGTTACAGGCTTATTGTCTTGAAAAATGTGTAATTTTTGTTGATGTAACGGCTTTGGAAGCAGAAGAAAAACAACTTTGGGCAAATATACAAAAGGCGAAGGTGGGACAATATTCTGAATTAAGATGGCCTTTCGCTCTGGCAGCCTATCAAGATCAACGAGGGGTAGGTTCTTATATTCAAGGTTTCTTAGATGCTGTAGCAGCAGAGAAAAAGATTTTATGTTTGGGTAAATGTACCTATATTCAACATGCAGATATTATTCATTTAGCTAGTTTAAAAGAAATGTTAGATAAGCCTCTTCTTAAGAAAAGGTTGTGGCAACTTATGCAAGATAACAATGAGTAGTAGGGATTTACATGAAAAAGGTTGTGGTTTTTAGCCAAATTGATGAGGAAATTTTGTCACGGTTACAGCAGGATTACCATGTTGTCGTATTGAACCCTAAACTGAGTGATATTAATGAACAGATACGACAAGAAGTAGTAGATGCTGATGGCATGATTGGGGCGGGTCGTTTGCTCAATGAAAGTAATCTTTCTCCTGCCCAAAAATTAAAAATTATTTCTTCTGTGACTGTAGGTTATGACAATTATGATGTTGGTTATTTAAATCAGAAAAAAATCTGGTTAGCAAACACACCTCATGTTCTAACTGAAACGACCGCAGATCTTGCTTTTACTTTGTTATTAAGTGCAGCCAGAAAAGTCCCTTTTCTAGATCACTGGACTAAACAAGGTGAGTGGAAAAGAACAGTTGGGCCACAGCAGTTTGGTCTCGATGTTTTTGGAAAAACCTTAGGTATTATTGGACTTGGTAATATTGGAGCTGCAATTGCACGTCGTGGCTTTTATGGATTTAACATGAATATTGTTTACCATAATCGTCGCGAGAAACCTGAGTTAGCGGAACCTTTAAAAGCTCAATATCTGGGGTTGGAAGAATTATTACAACAATCTGATTTTGTAGTGACGGCTGTTGACTTAAATGCGGAATCTAAAGCTTTAATGGGCAAGGCTCAATTTGAGCTTATGCAAAAGCATGCCATATTTATTAATATTGCGCGTGGCTCAGTTGTCGATGAGCAAGCCCTAATTGAAGCATTGCAAAATGAAGTTATTTTTGCGGCTGGTTTAGATGTCTATGAGAAAGAACCTCTGCAAGAATCTGCACTTTTCAATTTGCCGAACGTTGTCACTTTGCCTCACGTAGGTTCTGCTACAGCTGAAACACGTAAGAAAATGGCAAATTTTGCTTATAAAAACTTGGTGGAAGCACTAGAGGACAAGACGCCTAGATATTTAGTGAATCCTAATTTTGTGTAAAGGATGAATAACACTTCATTGCAAATATAGTCTATTTTCAATGTTATAGTGAAAGCCTGTTGATATGATGCAAAATAACTGAAGCATGATATTGATGGGCTTTTTTGTTATTTTAATTTTTAATAAGAGAAGAACTTTTGAAATTTTTGCCAGTTATTTTAAGTTTGGCTTTGATAACAAATGCCTCTTACGCTAATCCTTTTGACCCCAAGCCAGCTTCTGGACAGGTTGAAATTCCAAATATTGGAAGTGGAATAGGGCTGCTCGACCAACAGAAAGAAAAATTTATTGGCGAAAAAGTTTTCCGTGAAGTTCATAAGCAAATGCCGGTTATACAGGATGTATGGCTAGAAGATCAGTTTTTTCAAGTTTTCTCTAATATTTTAAGTGAAACTCAGCTGGGGCAGCCTATCGCCTTGGTTGTAATTAAAGACCCTCAAATTAACGCATTTGCTGTTCCAGGTGGGTTATTTGCATTAAATACTGGCCTTATCTCATCGGCACGAAATATTGATGAAATTGCGGGGGTAATGGCCCATGAAATTGCTCACGTTTCGCAAAGGCACTTTAGTCGTTCGGAAGAAGCTTTTAAAGGACAAACCCTTTTAAGCTTGGCTGGTTTGTTGGCAGGGGTGGCTTTAGCTGCTCAGGCTGGTGGAGACGCTGGTGCCGCTGTTATGTTGGGTACACAAGCAGCACTTCTTGATAAACAGCTCACTTATAGTCGTAATCAAGAGCGTGAAGCGGATCGAATCGGTATGCAATATATGTATGCCGCTGGTTATAACCCGCAAAGCATGGCGGATTATTTTGAAACGATGCATAGAGCGACGAGCCGAGTAAGTTTTTTACCAGATTTTTGGCTGACTCACCCACTTACATCTGAACGTATGAGTGAGGCTCGCTTGAGAGCAAACCAGATGCCTAAAGTTAAAAGTCGAATATATGATGTCGATTTTGAAATTTTAAAATGGTATACCATGGTGGTTGCTGGAGAAGCTACTGAAAATCAGTTGCAAAGTCTGGCATCGCAAAAAAATCTGGCAGGCTTATTGGCTTTGTCGGCTTTCTATCTTAAACAAGGTGATTATACTCAAGCCCAAGCAACGTTGGAGCAGGCGAAATCAAGCGGTAAGCCATTAGTCGCCTTAATTCAAACAGATATTTATTTAGGCCAGAATAAACTTGATCAGGCCTATAATTCGATTGCTCCCTTGCAAATGACAATGCCTGAAAATAAAGCTTTTAGCTACAAATTGGCTGAGGTTTTATTGCGTCAAGGCAAATATGCTCAAGTGCAAACTTTGGTGCAGCGTTTTATTAATAAAAATGCCCGAGATATTCAAGGTTGGCAATTATTACAACAAGCCGCTAATTTAGATAAAAATTCACCATTAAGAGCTGTGAATGTATTGCGATATCGTGCTGAAGCACAGTACTGGTCTGGTAGTGAAGAGGATGCAATTAAATCGATGTTGCATGCACAACGTCTTGCAAAAGGTAATCAGGCCATGTCAGCCAGAATAGATAGTCGATTAAAGCAAATGCAAGATGAGCGACGAATGAAAATTTAAGGTCTAGGATGACTTTGGAATTTTCACAGGCATAAATATACTTAAACTTACGAGAAAATTTAATTTAAGGAGATATAAGAAGAGAGGGGATTAAGCTAATTTAGCTTTAATCTTTGCTGAAACTTGAGCAGGATCGGCACGCCCGGCTATGATCGGACGTAGAGAATTCATCACCTTACCCATATCTTTCATGCTAGTTGCTTCTTGAGCAGCAATCGTTTGCTCAATGAGAGAATCAAGCTCTTCCTCAGTCATAGCTTCTGGTAGAAACTGAGATAAAACCTCAGCTTCGGCTTGTTCTTTACTAGCTAAATCATTACGACCAGCACCTTCAAAGGCTTTGATCGATTCTTTACGTTGTTTAATTTGCTTTTCAATGACCGCAAGAACCTGAGCGTCGTCAAGCTCTATGCGCTCATCGACTTCGATTTGCTTAATTGCTGCTTGTAGACTACGCAAAACCGTCACTGTTGCCATATCTTTGGCACGCATAGAAGTTTTTAATGCATCAGTAATTTGGTTTTTTAAAGTAGTCATAATGTTAGCAGTCAATCACAAATTAATTAGTAAAGGCGAGTAGTACGTACAGATTCGCGAGCCAATTTCTTTTGGTAGCGTTTAACTGCAGCAGCTTTTTTGCGCTTACGTTCTTGAGTTGGTTTTTCGTAGAATTCGCGTTTACGAACGTCAGCTAAAACACCAGCTTTTTCGCATGAACGTTTGAAACGACGGATAGCTACGTCAACTGGTTCGCCTTCTTTCAACTTAACTTGTGGCATGTAAAATCCTCTAGATTATGGATAAGATCAGGCACACCATTGCGCCAGATCACAAGTGAAGGTCAGTATTTTACTCATTTACAACTCATATCACAAGTCTATAATAGCGATTGCAATATTTTGACTCATATAAAAGGCAGTTTTGATGATTGTTTTAGGCTTGGAAACTTCTTGTGATGAAACAGGGTTGGCACTTTATGATAGCGAACTCGGCTTACGGGGACAGGTTCTTTATAGCCAGATAAAACTTCATGCCGAATATGGTGGTGTGGTTCCAGAGTTAGCTTCTCGTGACCATGTTCGTAAGCTTATTCCTTTAATGAATCAGCTGCTTGAACAAAGTGGTGTTAAGAAACAGGAAATTGATGCAGTCGCATATACGCGTGGACCCGGGTTAATGGGAGCGTTAATGACTGGAGCCTTGTTTGGAAGAACTTTAGCTTTTTCTTTAAATAAGCCTGCCATCGGTGTTCACCATATGGAAGGACACATGTTAGCTCCTTTGCTTTCAAGCCAACCGCCTGAGTTTCCATTTGTTGCATTGCTTGTTTCAGGTGGTCATACACAATTGATGGCAGCTCATGGTATTGGTCAATATGAGCTATTAGGGGAATCAATTGATGATGCGGCGGGTGAAGCTTTCGACAAAGTCGCAAAAATGATGAATCTGCCGTATCCAGGTGGACCAAATATTGCTAAGTTGGCGTTATCTGGTGATCCTTTAGCATTTGAATTTCCACGCCCAATGCTTCATCAGGGCTTAGACTTTTCTTTTAGTGGTTTAAAGACGGCAGTTTCTGTTCAGTTGAAAAAATTGAACGGTGAAAACCGTGATGCTGATATTGCTGCTTCATTCCAAGAAGCCATTGTAGATACCTTAGTAAAAAAATCTGTAAAAGCTTTAAAGCAAACTGGTCTTAAACGTTTAGTAATTGCTGGTGGGGTAAGTGCAAATTTACGATTACGTGAACAGTTGGAAACTTCATTGGCGAAAATTAAAGCTCAAGTTTACTATGCAGAACCTGCTTTATGTACTGATAATGGTGCAATGATTGCATTTGCAGGTTATCAGCGTTTAAAAGCAGGTCAGCACGATGGTTTAGCTGTAACGACCACACCAAGATGGCCAATGACTGAACTTACTATTCCTGAGTAAGATTATTCATCTTCAAAGGCTTGAGGATTTTCGATATCAATATATTCGATGTATCCACGGCCTTGAACTTCATTGCCAAAATAATGACCAGTAAATATATAGCTACTTGCATAACCTCGCCCATGACCATAGCGGAATGGGCAGTCAATTTCTGCCTGAATGTTTAAGATAATTTGCTTTGCATCATTTCGAGCGATCCATGAAAAATATTTTGGAAGTCGCATTTTTTGCCCACTAGGTGAAACGAAGTCATCAACTTGATGCGAAATAATATCAAAGCTTACATCTGTGTAAATTTCAGCTGGCTGGTCCAGATGTCTAATATGCAGGGTGTATGCAGCTGTTTGTCCTGCAATATCGGCTTTGGTAAGAAGAAGTTGAGTGGCCTCGTTTAAATTGATAATTTGATAAGTAAAAAAATCAAGTGGCAGTTTATATGCATCAGGAATAAGTTTGTTTGTAATGGAATGAGGACCCACTGCTCGTGCATATTCGTAAGTACAAAGTCCTTGGGTTTCAATGTGTTTTGCTTGATAGTTTAAAAAACCTTTAAACTTTGCCAATAAACTAAAATGATCATAGATTGGTGTTTTTATAAACCATGAAACATGTGAAGTGATATCGATATCAAAGTCGAAATCAAACCCATCATAATGTCCATTAATATGGATGTGTGGAAATTTTCCTTGAATTGAAATTTCCTGACCTAGTTCTATTAAGGTTCCATCTTTATTAATTTTTGTATCTTCAGGAAAGATGTAGGCCTTCAGTAAAGCTTGTTCCAGAGCAGCTGTGCTTGAAAAGAAAGTAGCGGTTTTTCTCGGGTTACCAGTGATGATGTCATCATGATCAAAAGCAAGTGCACCTGGTGTACCGATTAAAATCATAATATTTAAGTAACGATGCGGCTCTGGTAAAAATGGGAAAAAGATACCGTAGTGTGCCCAGCTATAATATTTTTCGTCAATTCGTGGACGGATGATATGAGTTTGAGTAAAAGGAAGAGTTGAATATTTTTTTGCTTGGTCTAAAACGCCTTGTGCAAGTAATAAACTTTTAGCAAGCGCTTTACTTGTTGTAGAAATTTTTGGCAATTGTTTTTTCATATATAAACCTAAGGAAGGGCTATCTTTGTTTTAGGTTATGAAAAACAACTGCCAAAGCTAAGCGGTTTATAGGCCAAAGCTAAGGCTTTGCGGGACATTTTGTTTAATTGTTAGACAAATCTTTTAAGGCGTTTAAACCAATCCAATGCTTAGAAAACTGATAAGCAGCTCGACCAGAGCGCTGACCCCGCATTTGGCACCAACGCAAGCTTTCAGCACGAACTTCATCATTAAAAGGCATGTTTGCTTTATCTAGATAATGCTCTACGATTTCTAAATATAAGTTTTGATCCATTGGATAAAAAGATAACCACAAACCAAAACGGTCAGATAAAGAGATCTTTTCTTCAATCGCTTCTTGCGGATGAAGCTCGGTATATTGAGGCACATCTACTTTGGTTACAGGGGTGTTTTCATGCATGAACTCAGGTAACAAGTGACGACGGTTACTGGTCGCATAAATAATAAAATTTGTTGAACCCGACTGTAAGGAACCATCTAATACGCTTTTTAAACTACGGTAATTTTCATCTTCAGCATTAAATGCTAGATCATCACAATAGACGATGTATTTTTCAGGTCGGTTTTGAATAATTTTTTGAATTTTCGGTAAGTCTGCTAAATCATCACGTTCAATTTCAATCAAACGTAATCCTTGAGGTGCATACTCCGTGAGTAAAGCACGAACAATAGAGGATTTACCCGTACCACGTGAACCTGTTAAAAGTACATCATTTGCTGGTAAGCCATTTAAAAACTGCAAAGTATTTTGAATGATCTTTTCTTTTTGTCTTTCGATGCCTTTTAAGTCATCAAGATAAATATTTTTAGGTGTATAAATAGCTTTAAGCTGCTGGTTTTCCCATCTAAAAGCAGGGGCAGTAAAATCGGTCTCTTGTTTCGGTTCAGGTAAGACCTGCTGTAACTGATTTAATACAAGTGATAAGGTTTGAACTAAATTGTCGGGTAAATCAATGGTAGCCATGGTTAATCAATCATGTTAAACAGTAATTTACTAGGATACTAACACCGAAATTTGCAAGCTGACAAAAAAGATACGACTCATGCAGTTTATCGGTTTTGCAATTGATTGAAATGTTCAGACCGCGCATAGTGTTGTCATGTCTATTCAGTAAAATCATCTGTGAAGATGAGGACGAAATATGTTTGAAAAAATACGAAGTGATATGAATCCGCATCAGGCTTACCGTATCAAAAAATTACAACGTCAGTTAGACATGGCTGAATCTTATGAAGAGTGGAAGTCTTTTGCATTAAAACTGGATGAAGAAACTGGGGCACAAGAGTGGAAGTTTGATAATAGTTCGCCTTACTTCGATGCCGAGCTCATTTCTTATCGTTACACTTTACTGAAAAGATATCGTCAGCAACATCGCACTTTAGATTTGATTTATCTTTTAAAAGAAGGGTTGACCTACGATATTGCAAATATTGGCCACCCTATGTTGTTTGCCGCCACACATGTAGGCACAAAAAAATTAATTGAAGATTATATTGAAGAAGTCAGCCAAAGCTTGGCTTACATTGCATCTAGTGAATGTATTACATTCCAAAGAAAAGAAAAAATCGAATTTTTCGAAAACTGTGAAAAAGCATATGGACAACCTGCTCTTATGTTCTCGGGGGGAGCAACCTTAGGTCTTTTTCATACTGGTGTATGTAAGGCTTTAATTGAACAAGATTTAATGCCTAAAGTCCTGTCTGGTTCAAGTGCGGGTGCCATTATGACTGGCATGTTGGGAATTTCTGCCAGTGAAGATATCCAAAACTTGCTAAATGGTGAGCAATTTTTTAGTGATGTTTTTCACTTTAGAAAACTTCGTGAACTTATAAAAGGGAATGGTGGGATTGCCGATGTTCACTATTTAAAAAAATTCTTAATTGAAAATTTAGGTGATCTTACTTTTGAAGAAGCATTCAAAAAATCAGGTTTGAATATTAATGTCGCTGTTGCGCCCTACGATGCAACTGAAAACCCTCGAATTATGAATGCGATTATGACTCCAAATGTTTTGGTTTGGAGTGCGGTATTGGCTTCTTGTGCTGTGCCAGTTTTATTTCCACCTGTGCGTTTAACCAGTAAGCGTTATGATGGTGAACATACTCCATATATGGCAAATACTAAATGGGTAGACGGTAGTGTACGTAGCGATTTCCCACAAGAAAGAATGGCAAGACTTTATAATTTAAACTACACCATTGCCAGTCAAGTGAATCCGCATGTTGTACCGTTTATGCAAGATGATGCGCGCCGTTTCCGTAAAGACGTTTTAAGTTGGCCTGAACGAATTTTAAGACGCCAAGGTAAAGTACTTTCAATGGGGCTGATGGACTTTACACGGCAAAGATTAGGCGCGATTTCACCCGTAAGAAGACTGCTCGATCATGGATATGGCGTAGTAGGGCAGCGCTATTATGGTGATGTTAATATTATTGCCAAATATAGCTTAAAACATTATGCCTATACGCTACAAAACCCACGCCCACATTTGTTTAAACGTTTACAGCGAGAAGGTGAGCGCGCGACTTGGCCGAAAATCTCTTCTATTGAAACGCACGCGCGTATTGGTAAAACGATTCAGCACTGTTTAGAAGTTTTACGTTTTGAAGAAAAGAAACAACAGCCAGAATCTTATTATGCTGAAGCATGATTTTGCTTCTCATATAGACAACCTAAAATGTGCGACAAAGCCTAGAAGTGAAGCTTTAGGACGGCATCTATGGACATGTACTATAGATGCTGATTCCTACTGGTTAAAATTTCATTTGCCAAATGTACATGCTCAAAGTGAGCAAGATTTTTTGCATGAATTGCAATTTTATGAAGATATGCAGCATAAAAAAGTGAACTGGCTTTTGCCATTTAAAATTATCGAGGGCAGTACTGTTTCTCAACAACTACAATTTCAAGGAAGAGTATTAGTTTTACCGGATACAGATTGTTGGTTTGATGATTTAGATCAAAAGCAAAATTTAAAAAATATAAATGAGAAAATCTATCTGACACTTGTTAAGTTAGCAGAGCTTCATGAGTTAGGATGGATTCATGGTGATATTAAAAAAGAACATTTTCGAAAGTTTAAGCAAGAGCTTTATTTAATTGACTTTGAAAAAACACGACTTATTTCAAGCCCTGATCCAATAACTGATGCTACACCACGGTATATGGCGCCAGAGCTATTTCATGGTGCCAATAAAACCGTTCAAAGTGATTTATATGCATTGGGAATCGTATTGTATGAATGGTTAACGCAAACTCGTTTACAAGCAAATAGTTACCATGAGTGGGCGGTATTGCACTGTCAAAAATTAAATGTGGTATTACCAAGTTCGTTCCAAGTTTTCTTGCCACTACTTTCAGGCTTGTTACAAAAACAGCAGCAAAACCGGTTTTCAAATGTACATGAAGCGATAAATTGCTTAAAAATGCTCTCAACCTGATAAAAATCATTGATCTAGTAACTGTATACAAATTACTCGGTCAGTTTTTTTTGAAAAAAAAACACTTGTCACTGTTAGATCTTATCGCTAATATACACAGCCATCGGGGGCGTGGCGAAATTGGTAGACGCACTGGATTTAGGTTCCAGCGCCGCAAGGTGTAAGAGTTCGAGTCTCTTCGCCCCCACCA
>NZ_JAKTIM010000026.1:0-4051 GCF_027855455.1 Acinetobacter sp. AOR01_HL
GGCTTTGTTGCATAAAGCCTTTGAAGGTAAAGTTTTCCTAAGTTGCTAAAATTTAGGTTACAACTTGGGTATGAGGTCTGCCTAATTCTGTAAATTTATTTAATACGGCTACACGTGCATGGATCTCATTCACTTGGCTGTCAAAATTCCTTGAGTAGAGTTTATCGCCTAATAATTTGATGCAATGCATCTTGGTTTCGACCAAACTTCGCCGATGATAACCAGACCACTTTTTCCAAAGGGCTCTTCCTAGACGCTTAACTGTTTTTAGTAATTCATTTCTCTCTTGCGAATGAACTTTTGTATCTTTCCACGGTTTCGCATTTTTTCTTGGCGGAATCACCGCATATGCTTGACGATCTGAGATCACTCGTCTGCAGCATTTAGTGTCATAGGCTCCATCGGTATAGACAGAATCTACTCGCTCATCAAGTGGTATTTGACCAAGTAAATCACCGAGCACCTGTGAATCACTGATATTGTTCGTTGTGAGCTGAACTGCACGTATTTGCAGCGTTTCAGCATCTATACCAATGTGAAGCTTACGCCATTGTCGACGATATTCAGGCTGATGTTTCTTCCGTTTCCATTCACCTTCGCCCAAAAACTTTAAACCAGTTGAATCTACGAGTAGATGTAGACCATTGCTACTTTTTTGGTAGCTAATCGCAATATCAATATGTTTTTGTCTTCTGCAAAGCGTCGTATAGTCTGGCGCTGTCCAATCTAATCCGCAAAGTTTAATCAGGCTTTGTACAAAGCCAGTGACCATGCGTAGAGAAAGACGAAATATGGATTTAATCATTAAGCAGCATTGGATGGCTGTATCGGAATAAGTTTGATTTCGACCATGTTGGCTTTTTGGTTGAGCATACCATTGTGTTTTGGGATCAAACCAAATGGCAATATTCCCACGATTAATGAGAGCTCGGTTGTATGTGGGCCAATTGGTTGTACGGTAGATTTTAGGTGTAGGCTTATTCATCTCAAAATTATATTGTGGAATAAGCCTTTAGAGATAGGTTTGTGCAACAAAGCCATTTAGCATTTAAAAGAAATATCCAAATCTTTATGACTACACATAGTGCTGAATTCATTAAGAGCTTTAATGAATATTCATTAGAAAATGAAGGTACGAAACTTCGCTATTTAGAACTTGTGAGAACACGTAAAAATAGAATAATTAGTAATATAATTGAACCTGAAGTTCTTGAATATAAAATAAATCATTCAAAAAATTTTCGTGGTGAGTAACAATTATGAACCATAAGATTATTGTAGAAAGTTTTAATGATCAGGCTATATATGCTCATGTTTTAAAAAATTTCTGTACATCAAATACTGATGTAGAAACTTTTACAGATGGTTTAGACTGGATTGAACTCGCAGGTTTAGAACGGACTAAATTAATCACTAAATTGAAAGACATTCGTTCAGAATTGATAAGAGCACAAGAAATCACAAAAATTGGAATCATTATTGATTTAGATGATTCATCAGTAGAAGATGAGGATAAAATTTTTAAATGAACTTTGCTCTGAAGCATTTGAATTAACTATTGATATAGAAAAAGTAAGTGAATTTAAGCTTTATGAAATTCCTGAACAAGATATTGAATTTAAATTAGCTTATTGTTTTAGTGGTTTAAATGGTCAAGGGGAACTCGAACATCTTTTGAAAGAAATAGCAGATACTAGTAACTCTCACCATGCAAATTGTCTAGAAACTGGCTGGAAACAATGTCTTGCCTCTAAAGGAATTATTGTGAGGGATAAGGATTTAAGAAAATTATGGATGGATTTTTATAAAAGAATGGATTGCTTATCTCATAAGGAAAGAAAGCAAGCAAAGCAAAATGTGCAATGGGATACATTTTTATCGCTTTACCCCGAAAAATTTGATTTCTCTAAAGATATACCAGAGTTAAATGACCTCAGACAATTTCTTACGTTTTTTGGTTAAAAGTTAAAGTTTACTTATAGGGATCTTTTCTAGATCCCTTTATTTTTTGAGTTAAACAAATTCTTTAATCTCTTCTAAACTTTTCGATGGCTCAAACCACATAAAATCATAATCGGCCACATCATGAATATAAAACGGATCATTTTTCATAATCTCTTCAGCCTCTTGAAGCGAAGAGCTTAGAACTAAAATTACCCCACCTACTCTATTTTCCCGGCGTCCCGACGCTAAAAATTTCTTTTGCTCATAGTAATGATCTAAAAATGCAATATGTTCTTTGAGTACAGCGTCAACTTCGGTCAATGGTTTTTTATAGGTGAGGGTAACAACAATCATCTCATTCTCTTAAAGCAAGTAGCGCATGACATAGCTTATTCAATAGTACGCCGATTCCCCCAATTCATCCACACTAAACTTCCCACAATAATTACTCCTCCCAGCAGCACCATCATTGATGGTTTCTCATTTAAGAAAATCACCGCCAAACTCATGGCGACAATGGGCGAACAATACAAAAAATTCGATGCAATCGTTAACGGCATATTTTTAAGTACATAGCCCCAAAGTACATAAGCCATCGCACTTGGAAAAATACCCAATAAGACAACCGACATATTGGCTTGCCAAGTGGCATGTAAAATTTCACTAGGTAAATGAGCACTATAAAATAGTAAAGGAAGGGTCCCGAACCAAATGATGTAGCACATCATGCTCAAGGCATCATAATTTAAGGCAAATTTTTTATATAAATTAAAATAAAGCCCCCATGCAATTGCAGCTAAAACAATCAACAAACTATAAGGGCTCGGCATACCAAAACCATGATCTCCGCTGACCACTAACACGGCGCCACAAAGCCCTAGCAAAATACACAACCACTTTTTAAAACTGATTTGTTCTTTAAAAAGCAAAACCGAAATAATAAAGGTAAATAGCGGAATAGATTGGCTCAAAATACTAGATGCGACAGCAGTTACATATTGCTGCCCCGTATTTATCAGCAAATGATGCAGCGTTACAGAGAAAAACCCTAATACAGCAAGCGCAGGAACATCTTTCCACTTTAAAGGGGCTTTGTTGCATAAAGCCTTTGAAGGTAAAGTTTTCCTAAGTTGCTAAAATTTAGGTTACAACTTGGGTATGAGGTCTGCCTAATTCTGTAAATTTATTTAATACGGCTACACGTGCATGGATCTCATTCACTTGGCTGTCAAAATTCCTTGAGTAGAGTTTATCGCCTAATAATTTGATGCAATGCATCTTGGTTTCGACCAAACTTCGCCGATGATAACCAGACCACTTTTTCCAAAGGGCTCTTCCTAGACGCTTAACTGTTTTTAGTAATTCATTTCTCTCTTGCGAATGAACTTTTGTATCTTTCCACGGTTTCGCATTTTTTCTTGGCGGAATCACCGCATATGCTTGACGATCTGAGATCACTCGTCTGCAGCATTTAGTGTCATAGGCTCCATCGGTATAGACAGAATCTACTCGCTCATCAAGTGGTATTTGACCAAGTAAATCACCGAGCACCTGTGAATCACTGATATTGTTCGTTGTGAGCTGAACTGCACGTATTTGCAGCGTTTCAGCATCTATACCAATGTGAAGCTTACGCCATTGTCGACGATATTCAGGCTGATGTTTCTTCCGTTTCCATTCACCTTCGCCCAAAAACTTTAAACCAGTTGAATCTACGAGTAGATGTAGACCATTGCTACTTTTTTGGTAGCTAATCGCAATATCAATATGTTTTTGTCTTCTGCAAAGCGTCGTATAGTCTGGCGCTGTCCAATCTAATCCGCAAAGTTTAATCAGGCTTTGTACAAAGCCAGTGACCATGCGTAGAGAAAGACGAAATATGGATTTAATCATTAAGCAGCATTGGATGGCTGTATCGGAATAAGTTTGATTTCGACCATGTTGGCTTTTTGGTTGAGCATACCATTGTGTTTTGGGATCAAACCAAATGGCAATATTCCCACGATTAATGAGAGCTCGGTTGTATGTGGGCCAATTGGTTGTACGGTAGATTTTAGGTGTAGGCTTATTCATCTCAAAATTATATTGTGGAATAAGCCTTTAGAGA
>NZ_JAKTIM010000027.1:0-13345 GCF_027855455.1 Acinetobacter sp. AOR01_HL
GGCTTTGTTGCATAAAGCCTTTGAAGGTAAAGTTTTCCTAAGTTGCTAAAATTTAGGTTACAACTTGGGTATGAGGTCTGCCTAATTCTGTAAATTTATTTAATACGGCTACACGTGCATGGATCTCATTCACTTGGCTGTCAAAATTCCTTGAGTAGAGTTTATCGCCTAATAATTTGATGCAATGCATCTTGGTTTCGACCAAACTTCGCCGATGATAACCAGACCACTTTTTCCAAAGGGCTCTTCCTAGACGCTTAACTGTTTTTAGTAATTCATTTCTCTCTTGCGAATGAACTTTTGTATCTTTCCACGGTTTCGCATTTTTTCTTGGCGGAATCACCGCATATGCTTGACGATCTGAGATCACTCGTCTGCAGCATTTAGTGTCATAGGCTCCATCGGTATAGACAGAATCTACTCGCTCATCAAGTGGTATTTGACCAAGTAAATCACCGAGCACCTGTGAATCACTGATATTGTTCGTTGTGAGCTGAACTGCACGTATTTGCAGCGTTTCAGCATCTATACCAATGTGAAGCTTACGCCATTGTCGACGATATTCAGGCTGATGTTTCTTCCGTTTCCATTCACCTTCGCCCAAAAACTTTAAACCAGTTGAATCTACGAGTAGATGTAGACCATTGCTACTTTTTTGGTAGCTAATCGCAATATCAATATGTTTTTGTCTTCTGCAAAGCGTCGTATAGTCTGGCGCTGTCCAATCTAATCCGCAAAGTTTAATCAGGCTTTGTACAAAGCCAGTGACCATGCGTAGAGAAAGACGAAATATGGATTTAATCATTAAGCAGCATTGGATGGCTGTATCGGAATAAGTTTGATTTCGACCATGTTGGCTTTTTGGTTGAGCATACCATTGTGTTTTGGGATCAAACCAAATGGCAATATTCCCACGATTAATGAGAGCTCGGTTGTATGTGGGCCAATTGGTTGTACGGTAGATTTTAGGTGTAGGCTTATTCATCTCAAAATTATATTGTGGAATAAGCCTTTAGAGATAGGTTTGTGCAACAAAGCCATCATATTATATAAACTATGTTTAAAAATTATGTAATTCGAATTTGTCTAAATTTTCGATATAAATTTACTTTAAAAAATCAAATATAAATAATTGTTTTTCAAAAAAAATTACTACTTCGTAGACATTGATTATTAAAGTTATTAAATAGCTTTTTATTGCAGTATTATTAAATATAAGTTTAATTATGTAATAATTAAGTATTATTAATTAAAATAATGTGTAATTTCAAAATTGATTAACAATTTAAATTGTTATAGTTATACGAATAAGATATATAAGTTATAAATATTATATTTCTTTAAATTAACAACAGTAAAACTGACAGAATGTTTAATCTTATAAGTAATGATTGTTTAATAAATAAGCTATTACAACAAGTAAAATAGCTTATTATTTTTAGATAAAACCATCTTACAAATAAGTTTAAACCTATTATTAAAAGGTGAACAAACCTTTAAAAATAGTGATTTAAGTGGTTTTGTTTATTGATTTAAACCCTTAAAAATTTCTTCTAAAGTTATTCCAAATAAAACCCACTCATTGAGTGGGCTTTTTTATTACTAACCGTTTTGCCTGAGGTGATCTTGGAACTCTTGGTCGTGTATTTTGTCGTAATTAACAGGGTCATAAACACATCCAGTTAAAACAACAATTACAGTAAGTACAGCAACCAACTTTTTCATTGAGACAGCCTTTCTTTTAACGCAAAAGATTTGCTTTAAGTATACTCCTAGGTAATCACTTTGATTGGACATAATTAAGGCAAACGATTGTTATTTTTAAATTATTACCCTGCTTTAGCATATAAATTGATTTTTTAACAAAATCAAATCAAGGAAGTTATACAACTTATGCTTCAGTCGCTAAATACCAGTTTTTCCAAGAACTGGTTCCTCTCGTTTCAAGAGGCACTGTTGGAATCAGTTTCTCTTTTAATATTTCGCTTTGTTTAACCGCTTTGGCTAGTCTTGCTTTGACAGAATGAATACATTCACGGTCACCAAATTCACAGCGGTCTAAAGTTGTTCCACCACAAGGACCATTAGCTAAGCCTTTCGGACATGTTTCAGGGCAAATATATAAGGTGTCACCTAAACGGCACTGACCACAGCTTTCACAGCCGACTAGGCTATGTTTACTCAATACTTCTGTTTTGAGTAATGCTTTAGCGACCACAGAATTTTCCCAAAAAGGCGCTTTAAAAATAAACCGCCCAACGCCTTTGGCAATTTTAGATCCGAACAGGGCCTCATGCATCACATGTAGTTGGCGATATTTAATGATTTGTTTAGATGTTGGCTGACGTGAAAAACGAGCAATTTCAGGGGTAAACTCTTTGCCTGTCTTGACTTGCCAAAGTGAACTCCAAAGCTCTTCTAAGGCCTTAAGGTTAAGATGTCTGTATTGCTCGATGTAACTTTCAAGCAGCATTTGCTCTTCTGGCTTATGACAAGCAGATAAATGAATACCCGCAAATCCTAAGTGTTTACATATTAAAATCTGTAAAGCACAGCGCAAATAAACACGGTCTGTATGCCCTGCCTGTTTTTCCTCTGCCAAGACTTTTAGCATGTGTGGAGTAATCACAATACCCGCAACTTTATGCTTTACCATGAAGTTGGCACGGCCTAAAGTCAGTGGCATGACGCAAGCTAGTATTTGCTGCGAATAATCATGCTTGGTTAAAAATGATTTGGCTTGTTTTAAGGCTTCAATGTCATAGCCCAATTGGGTAATGATAAAGTCAGCACCTGCTTTAATCTTCTTATGCAGTTTTAAATACTGTGCATCACGCTCAGCTTCGACATATTTAAACGGATTAAAAGCAACCCCAATACGAAAACCACCATGTTGCTTAGCTGCCATTACGGCGTTTACCGACTCTAGGTAACGACTACGAGGCTGTCCATCTCGACCATTATGATGCTCTTTAAGTTTATCGCCTGTAAGCAATAACAAGTTTTGAATATTGGCAGACTTGGCTTGTTCTAAAAAGAGCTCGAAGTCTTGTATGTCTCGGGCCTTACCTGAAAAGTGTAAGACTTTATCAATTATGTCAGGATAACTTTTACTGGCTTCAAGCGGCGCAATATCATGATCTGAATGTACACGATCTGCCAATGTCATTGCAGCTGGATATCCTGCAAACTCATGTCTTACAGGATAAATTTCATGTAGTGAAGTGAGATACTCCACCAACACAAAAAACTGGTTTTGCTGGAAGCAGGGAGAAAGGTGTGACATAGGCAAAGCGCTTATCAAAACATGACATCAATCATAAGCGCGGCATTATAAATCAAAAGTGCATTAAGATGCGCTAGTCAGAAAGCTCATTGTTTTGCTTATCTTCACCCTCTTTATTTCTAGGTAATTCGAGTGAACGGGGAAATATAAAATCAAAAGAATCGAGTGCATAGCGGTAAAGCTGAGCTGGTCGTTTGCCTACAATTTTACTGTGGTTGGTTTCTTCAACTGCGCCTGCTTCTATCATACGGCGTCTAAACGCTTTTTTATCTAAAGATTGCCCAAGAATAATTTCATAAATAGTCTGTAGCTCGGTCAGTGTAAATAACTCGGGCATGAGACTAGCTGGCAAAGCGGTATAGCGAGTTTTACTGGTTAAACGCTCTAAAGCCAAGTTAAGTAATTCATTATGATCAAATGCCAATGCTAAATCTTGTGCTTTTGTCACTGGCACCCATTCGCTGTATTCAGCCAACGCTTGGTGTTGGTAGGCATTAAAATCGATTAAAGCAAAATACAAAATAGTCACGGCCCACCCACGCGGGTCACGTTTCGCGTTACCGACAGAAGCAACTTGTTCTAAGTAAGGTGATGCAATCCCTGTTTTTTCGACGAGCTTACGATAAGCCGTGGTCATCAGGTCTTGATCATGCGTTAAATCGGCAAAACCACCCGGTAAAGCCCATTGGTCTTTGGCTGGAAAATTTGGTCGCTTAATAAGTAATACCTGCAACTGACCATTAAATACCGAGAAAATAGCCATATCGACCGTGAGTAAAGGTGCGTCATAATCTCGGCGATCATAACTGGCAAGGAATTCTTGTTCAGTTTGAATAGTCACGTTCAGTCTCTCAGTGAAAATGATGAGCCGATACTCATGCAACGGCTCATCTAAACTCAGTTATGCGATGGATAAACGCTCACGTATTTGATCCAAAGTACACTCATACTGAAGTTTACCATTTTCAAAGACTATTTTAAGTACTCCGCCTTGTTCTTGTTCGGCTGTTTGCTCATCAAACAAAGTAAAGCCATTTTCACTTTCTTCAATGCGTAATAGACCTTTCGCAGATTTTTTTACGCCGGAGTCAGTAATGGGGTCTTTAAACAGTTCGCGGCCTACACCATTCACCTGTCCCCAAGTCGCTTTCACAGCAAACCCAAAGGTATCGCGAGTTAAGTAGTTATAAGTAAAACTGCCTATACCAAGCACCAAGTTATTTGAAGCAAAACCTTTGGCTTCTAATCCTTCCAAAATACGCTGTGCACGGTCTAGAGTAATCGAGTCACCGTAAATTAAACCGACACGTTCATTCAGTACTTTATAGCCTTGGTCAGTTGTTGTACCACCAAACACTTCCCATAAACATTCAACAGCGCCTTTATATGCTGGGCTGCCGACTTCGGCGTTTGTGTCACCACAAATAATTTTAACTGGGTCACCAGAGTCTGGACGGAAAACCAATTTAGCCAAGCCTAAAGCATTGGGTTGTCGCGCCAAAATTTCAGGTTTTAAAGCCACCGTAAATTCTGTAATGACTCGCCAAAAGTCCCAAGTATCAGACACAATACTGACAACACCCGATGGATAAAGCTCACAGATTAAACGCTTAAATGTGTCTAGCTCACTGTCTTCTGTACCCATACACATCACACTGTGTTCGGTCGCTGGTACAGAAACCCCAATCACACCTGTGGCATTGTAATATTCTTCTGCGTAGTCGATTGAAGCAACCGAGTCTGTTCCAATAAAACTGGTTAAGTGACCCACACCAGACTGAGCTGCATCATAAATTCCACTCATACCACGGCTACTAAAATCGTGTCCTTGCACAGGTACAAAATCGAGTGGTGCGCCAGTTTTTACGGCATATTGAGTTAATAAACGTTTGTACTCATAAGCAATAGTGGCCGTAGTACAGCTTTTCCAAAGCTCAGCACTTAACACGGTTTCGATATAATTCGTTAACCAAAAGAAACGCGGGTCGGTATTAATAACGGTGAGCACGGGTACACGCATATTGACGCGGCTGCCTTCTGGCAAAGCTTTAATCCGTAAAGGTAAATAACCTAAATCGTGTAAAGCTTCAATATGATCGACTGGTACAGCACCTTCACCTAATGAGCTATCCATACGGCGTTTATATGCAGCCACGACTTTGTCTTTAGGTTGCTTAAAAAAGCCTTCATTCCATGTATCGATTAAAAAGTGTTTGATAAAACCCTGAAGACCAAAGAACACAACTTTATCGTCAAAGTCAGGCAACATTTTAGCGAGTCGAGATGAACGCGGCGTAAAATTTGCGTACACGTACTCTGTGCCTGCTGGATACTGACGTCTGTGATCCGCTTTATAAAAATCGATAGCGTTTAATGGATTAAGTTTAATCGTCATCTTTGTTCTCTTTATTTTTGCTGCAAAAGCAATTACTGAAATTTTGTCTGATGGTTGTTGTGGAAAGCTGTCTGAGGTAAACAGTTGATCTAACAGTCCATCAAAAACCTCTATTCCTTTACTAAAAATACCGTGGGTCACATATAGAACGACCTTATGGCAATTAAGACGACGGAGTTCTTTGGCAATACCAATAAAGGTTGCACCGCCGTCGCAAATATCATCGGTAATGACCGCTGTGAGGCCTGATAAATCAGTCGCATGTACATGTGTACCTAAAATTTTGCCAGTTACTGGATCACGTTTTTTATCGCACTGAATAATAGTGATTGGTTGTTTGCGCTTAGAATTAAAAGCATCTGCGACCATTTGTGTACGCGCTTTTGCGCCTTTGTCTGGGCAAACCAACACTGTTTTTTCATCTTTTAACAATGTACTTAGCGCTTCACTCTTTGCGATGATGTCGACTGAACTGATGTTTACAACTTCACTAAAAGAAGTATTGGCAGCAAGTAATGCTGTTGTTACTTCACTATGGCAGTCCCAAACAGTCACCTTGCCTTGTTTGCCCGCTTTTTTGTCAGCATTGATGTTGAGTAACTTGGTCATCACATCAAGCGAGAACGCTTGGCCTACTGCACAAATACGATCCTGACGCGCGTATGGAAAATACGGAACTTCTAGGTCAATGGTTAAACCCTGAGTCAGCAATATATTTTCAAGTAACAAATAGTCCATCACATCGTGACTTGAGGCCATCTTTGCACGAACCAATACCTTGCCAGATAGTGAACCTAAGGTTGTCTCATCAATTTGGACATGACGCTCGCCACCAGAAAACTGCGTAAATTTCACTGGAATCTCATTTCTTGCCGCATCTAAAAGCTGGATAGCCATATCATCCTCTTTTTGTCTGATGACCTTCGATGAATATATAGTGGCACAAAGCCACTATATATTTCAAGTCTAATTTTTAAACTTTTTTCAAAGCCATTTGAGGCATAAAATTTGTAGTTTTAGAGCATTTAGAAATTCGATATTTAAGAGAGATTATTCTTCAATTAATTGAAATAAAAAGTTAATTTAAAAAAAGCATGACGAGTAGAACTATTATTAAAAGTAGCGGATATAACTTTGCCCGCCATAAATCGGGTAGTTTTGAAATAAATTTTTCTGAAAAATATAGTCCAATCCATGTTCCAGCAACCAAGAATAAAGCAGCTTCAAACCAGATTAGTCCGATAAATCCGTTGGGTGTCCATGTAGATTGCCAAAGTGACAATACGCAATAAGTCAGCGTTGCAGTTAAAGACAAAGGCAGCGTGAGAATGTTTGCAATAGCCGCAGCTTCTGCCATAGAACTACCCCGCCGCCGTAATAAAGGAACCGTCATTACACTTCCTCCAACACCTAAAAGTGCTGCAACCCAACCAATAATGCCACCTTTAATGAGTTCACTATTTTGACCATAGTGTTGCTTTTGCCTTGATATCACTATAAACCCTGGTCGGTAATAACAATCTAGAATGGTTATGAACACATAGCCCATAAATATCCAACGAAGCCAATTTCCATTAAACAATGAGGCCATTACCGCACCGACAATTCCACCAAGTGCAATACCACCCCATAAAAAGCGGATTTGTTGCCAATCTATATGTCCAGAACGATAGTGCCGAAAGGTTGCAAAACTTGCCGAGCAGAGCATGACAAACGCTGATGTGGCTACGGCGATTTGCATAGCATGTATGCCGATATTACTTTCATTACTCCACTTTTGAATAATGACTGTATAAAGCAAAGGTACAGCCACAAAACCGCCGCCAAAACCAAATAACCAAGTGGTTATGCCTGACAGTAGTCCAAATAAAAATAGCTCATATAGCATCATCATCTTCCTCACGTTTATAGAGGCATGATATAAAATAGCTCTATGGCAAACCAACGTAGAAAAGCCATATTTTTATTTGTTTCAGCCAAAAATATATGCGTAATATTTCAATTAACGATGTAGACCATCTACCACAATCAGTTCTAGCGTTAGGGTCAGATTATCCTGCTGATACCTTGTTAGATACGCATAGCCATCGCCGTGCACAGTTCTTATATGCACCCGAAGGCCTCATGAAAGTTGAAACTGAAGATGGACAATGGCTCGTATTACCGTACAGCGGTGTATGGATACCGGCAGGCAAACCACATCGGGTATGGTTATCTAAAGTCAGTACTTATAGTTTGTATATAGAAGTGAGTAGTGCCCCAAGACAAGCAAACTATTGCGAGGTTATACAAGTCTCGCCTTTGTTACATCAATTGCTCATTCAGGCAAATAAGTTATCCATTGATTACTCGCGCTCAGGCCGTGACGGCGCTCTTATCGATTTATTGTTATATGAATTAGAAGCTGCACCAGCCCTGCCTCTGTTTATTCCGCTGCCTCGCAACACATTATTATCTAAACAGTGTGCTGAGTTTATGGAGCGTCCCGATATTCATAGCAGCCCTAAAGATTGGGCACATGACCATAATAAAAGTGAACGAACTTTTCATCGTTGGTTTAAGTCTGAAACTGGCATGTCCTTTCAAGCTTGGCGTAATCGAGTCTGCATCATCTATGCTTTAAATGCCTTAAAAGGGAATATCTCGATTACTGAAATTGCCTTTAGTTTGGGCTATGAACATTCGGCAGCTTTTACCGCAATGTTCAGCAAAATTATGGGTTATCCACCTACCCATTTTCAAAAAAGATTTCATACGCATGATAAAGCACTATAAAGATTTACTCATATGAATGGTGTCATACGTATCAATCCATTCGCGTTGAATAACCTCAAAACCTTGTAGAGTCCAAAACTCTTCAGCCGCCGGTAAAAATGGATGAGTATGCAAATACAAAGTCGTAATTTCACTGTTTTTGGCATGGCTAAACAACATGTCACATAGCTGGGTCGCGATGCCCTTACGACGGTATTCAGGCAATACAAATAACTTAACTACCTCAACCGTATTAGATGGCAAATTTAAATCAAAACGATGGTCATACGCCCGATATGCAATAGTGCCAACAATACGGTTTTTATCTTTTACCGTAATAAAGCAACCTAGTGGATCATTAACATAATATTGCCCAAAATTTTTTAAATCTTTGGGAACTTGCCCATGATAAATTTCTGGGAATAAGAGCTGTCTTGTATAAAGCGCAAACTCTACCGCTGACTCAGAATCAGTTTTGCCCACTAGCTGATAATTCAACATATTCATAGCCAAGAATGATCAGGAATCACAATGGTTTTGTCTTGAATCATGGCTTCATGGAACTCAACATCGTAGACACTTTTTAAAAACTTCGGATCGGTTATTCTTGTTTTTGACTCAGGCTTAACCACCTCATGTTGGCGCATAAAAAATAAATGATCCGCAAATAAAAAAGCTAAATTGGGATCATGCATAATCGCAATCACCGTAAAATTTTGCCGCGACAACTGACGCAATTTTTTCATTAAATAAGACTGATAATAAACATCGAGATGATTGGTTGGCTCATCGAGCAAAATGACTTTCGGTGCTTGCACTAAAATACGCGCAATCATAACCAATTGCCGTTCACCACCCGATAACTCGGTATAAGGACGGTCACGCAAATGCTCAATATCTAAATCAAGTAAAGCTTGATCTACACGTTCCCAGTCTGATTTTGAAGGTCTATATCTGCTAAAAGCAGCACGCCCCGTAATCACCACATCTTTAACCAAAAATGGAAATACGGTTTTATGAAACTGTGGTAAAAAACCGAGTAATGCAGCACGATCTTTCCCTTTAAAGTCCGATAGTGGTTTTCCAGAGTAACGAATCAAGCCATCTTTTACGGGTTCTAGGCCCGCCATCAATTTAAACAGTGTCGATTTACCACAACCATTACGCCCTAAAATCACTGAAAACTGATTTTCAGGAAACTCTAGATGAATATTTTTAAGAACCTGTTTATGCCCATAGGCATAATTTAACTGATCAATTTGAATCATGCCCAATGAGTCCTCTGTGTTTTCATTAATAATAAGAAAAATGGTGCGCCAAGTAGCATAGTAAAAATACCAATCGGTATTTCAAATGTCAGTAAAACCCGAGAAAAGTTATCAATCAACAGTAGAAAACTGCCGCCCAACACCATATTGGCAGGAATACTGTAGCGATGATCTGGCCCAACCAACATTCTCACAATATGCGGCATAAACAGCCCATATAAACTAATAATGCCTGCCGCAGCCACAGAAGTTGACGTACATACAGTCACCAGAGCAATTAAAAGAAGTTGTTCCCACCTTGGGTTAACACCCACCGCCTGTGCTTCTTCAGCACCGAGTGCCATTAAATTTAAGCGCCAACGCATCGCAAATAATCCGGCAAGACCAATACAAATCGGAAGCACGGCGTATTGAACCTTTTGCCAAGAAGCCTGATGTAAGTTGCCCATCGTCCATTGCACAATCGCTTGTAATTTAAATGGATCGCTTAGGTATTGAATAACCGTAAGTCCTGCTAAAAACAGTCCCGAAACAATCATGCCCGATAAAATTACCATCACTAAAGACGTCTGGCTTTCATGTTTTTGATGTGCAAATAAATACGTTAAGCCAACAGCACAAACGCCAAAAACAAAGGCTGATAGATTGGGTGAAAGCCAACTTAAAGAAAGTGCCAAGGCTGCACCAAACGCGGCGCCAGATGAAATACCAAGTACATAAGAATCAACCAATGGATTACGAAACAAGGCCTGCAAGCCATTACCTGCGGTTGCCAATGCAGCTCCCACCATAAAGGTCAGTAAAATTCTAGGCAGCCTGACATTTACTAAAATGTTTTGCATCAGCCTAAATTGTTCTGCATCAAAATATGGTGTACCAAAGACTGCTTGCATCCCCCACCGCAAATAATCCCATGCACTCAATGTTTGCGTAGGCCCAATGAGCAAAGAGATAAAAATCATGATGAAAGGTAACGGGTAAAACCAATAATATTTCAGCTTTTCCATATTTATTGCACCAACGCTTTAGCAAGCTGCTCACCATACAACTTGGTTAAAATACGCTGTTGTAAAGCACTTACTGGTAAATCAGACTGTTCAGGATAAATACTGTGATTTAGATAAATCGCCGTAATAATGATTTTGATGGTGTGCGGGTTATATATAAATGCAGGACTCAAATTAAATACCTTTCGGTTTTGTACAGCGCTTAAACCCTGTAATTCTTTTCGTTCATAAATCAGTTTAGGATTGGTATTCCAAAGCACAATATTGTCAGGGTTCCATTCAATTAAAGTCTCTGGGTTCACGTTAGGCTGGTTAGCTTCGGTCTGAACAATATTGTAAGCACCTGCGAGTTCAATAAAATCATTGGTAATCGACTGACGTCCCGAGGTAGAAAAAATTCGTCCACCAGACCAAGCATAGTAAATCGATTGTTTATTTGGCTGACGGGCCGTTTTGGTTGCGACTTCTGCCACAATTTCATCAGAGAAATTTAAAATTTCCTGAGCTCGCTTTTGGGCGCCGCTCAGAATAGCAATTTCAGACAGTTCTTCTTTCACTTGTTTATAGGTGCCTGACTCCATCACATATACAGCAATGCCAAACTGCCGTAACAGTTCAATCGTTTGGGTCTGCCCGCTTCCTACAATCACTAGATCAGGTTTTAACAGCACCAGACTTTCAATATTGGTTGCATTGGCTCCTTGCGAAGGTGCTGCAAGCTGCTTATTGGCAATGCGTTTATCTATTTTTGAATAGGCATTAAATAATAAAGGTTGAATGTATACTTCGGCAGGTATACCAATTACTTTGTCACCTTGCCCTAGCATATAGAGGCCATCTAAACCCGACTCAAACAAAGAGACAATTCTTTGGGCAGGTTTGGCTACACAGACTTTTGTGTTTGTACTATCAAAGACACATATTGAATGAGAGGTTGAGTTTTCTTGAGTTTTTCTATGTTGCTCAGATGAGGAACATCCACATAGAATGAGTAAAGTGAGTAATGAAGCCAATAACTTCATTATGACACCACGTGCACAAATAGAGTGCAAAATAAAAAGATGTGTTTATTTAGTGCATTTTTCATGTGAAAAAAACACCATAAGAGAGCAAGACGGTTTGAATCATTATTTATGCAACAATCAAATTAAGTATGTTAGATAACGCCTTAGATAGTAAGCAAAAAAAACGCCAAATTTACCAACTAATAAAAACTATTTAATGATTGGGCAAAAAGTCTATAAAAGCGAGTCAAATAATTTAATCATGTTTATAGCGGCGAGCCTCGTGCTAGGACTCAGCATACCTGTTTTTGGAGAGCCTGTAAATTATTTTGTGTAAGTTCCATTTTTTATAAATGATCTTTTAATCGATCATCGAACTGAATCGTAAACCAATTCATTGCTAAACGCCAATTTTGAATTGGCATCGTCCATTTCTTCGCAGCATTTGATGTTGCTAAGTAAATGACCTTCTTTACTGAGTCATCAGATGAAAAGATTTTCCTTTTCTTCGTTGAATGGCGTATTACGCTATTCAACGACTCAATCGCATTTGTTGTATAAATTGCATGACGTATTTCGGCTGGATAGCTAAAGATCGTT
This sequence comes from Acinetobacter sp. AOR01_HL, assembly GCF_027855455.1. Taxonomy (NCBI): domain Bacteria; kingdom Pseudomonadati; phylum Pseudomonadota; class Gammaproteobacteria; order Moraxellales; family Moraxellaceae; genus Acinetobacter; species Acinetobacter sp. AOR01_HL. The sequence goes on from NZ_JAKTIM010000027.1 coordinate 12,315, forward strand.
CGGATATTTTCCCAATTGGCCCGCCAGGATTCTCCAATTTTGGGATACTGGTGATTCCATTGATCACAGAAGATGTCTAGGGATTTTAAAGCATTTTCCTCTGTACTTGCCTGATAAATCGCTTTCAGACCCGACGTAACAGCTTTGTAGTCTTTCCAGCTTACAAATCTCAGGCTATTGCGTACAACATGCACGATACACAGTTGAATATCAGTATGAGGGTAAACAGAGGCTATCGCGTCAGGGAAGCCTTTTAATCCATCTACACAGGCAACAAGAATGTCCTGTACTCCTCGATTTTTTAGCTCTGTCATGACTGACAGCCAGAATTTGGCACCTTCTGTCTGAGCAATCCACATACCCAGTAATTCTTTTTGCCCATCCATATTGATGCCTAAAGCAAGGTATACGGACTTGTTAATCACATTGGAGTGCTGACGGACTTTGACAACAATACAGTCAAGATAGACAACAGGATAAAGGCTATCTAAGGCTCTATTTTGCCACTCAGTCACTTGCTCAATCACAGCATCGGTAACTTTGCTGATGAGAGATGCTGACACATCGGCATCGTACATTTCTTTGAAGAAGGCTACAATTTCCCTATTAGTCATTCCTTTTGCATACAGTGAGAGGATTTGGTCATCCATACTGGTGATGCGTGTTTGGTGCTTTTTGATAATTTGTGGCTCAAATGAACCTTCTCGATCACGGGGAATATCTAAAGCCAGTTGTCCATCTTGAGTTGTAATGGTTTTAGAACTAAACCCATTACGGCTATTTGAGCCTTTCTTGGGCTGATGCTTTTCATAACCGAGATGGTCTGAAAGTTCAGTATTGAGTGCAGTTTCAATCATGAATTTTTTAAAGACTGCTGTCATTTGGTTTAAGTCTTCTGGTGTTTTTAGACCTTTAGCCAATTCGGCAGCCATACTTTTGATTGTTGCTTCATCCATGTGAAGTACCTTTTGTAATTATCCTCTGAAGGATAAATGAAAATTAAGTACTTACACAAAATTTAGAACAGTCCC
>NZ_JAKTIM010000028.1:0-60409 GCF_027855455.1 Acinetobacter sp. AOR01_HL
TCTCTAAAGGCTTATTCCACAATATAATTTTGAGATGAATAAGCCTACACCTAAAATCTACCGTACAACCAATTGGCCCACATACAACCGAGCTCTCATTAATCGTGGGAATATTGCCATTTGGTTTGATCCCAAAACACAATGGTATGCTCAACCAAAAAGCCAACATGGTCGAAATCAAACTTATTCCGATACAGCCATCCAATGCTGCTTAATGATTAAATCCATATTTCGTCTTTCTCTACGCATGGTCACTGGCTTTGTACAAAGCCTGATTAAACTTTGCGGATTAGATTGGACAGCGCCAGACTATACGACGCTTTGCAGAAGACAAAAACATATTGATATTGCGATTAGCTACCAAAAAAGTAGCAATGGTCTACATCTACTCGTAGATTCAACTGGTTTAAAGTTTTTGGGCGAAGGTGAATGGAAACGGAAGAAACATCAGCCTGAATATCGTCGACAATGGCGTAAGCTTCACATTGGTATAGATGCTGAAACGCTGCAAATACGTGCAGTTCAGCTCACAACGAACAATATCAGTGATTCACAGGTGCTCGGTGATTTACTTGGTCAAATACCACTTGATGAGCGAGTAGATTCTGTCTATACCGATGGAGCCTATGACACTAAATGCTGCAGACGAGTGATCTCAGATCGTCAAGCATATGCGGTGATTCCGCCAAGAAAAAATGCGAAACCGTGGAAAGATACAAAAGTTCATTCGCAAGAGAGAAATGAATTACTAAAAACAGTTAAGCGTCTAGGAAGAGCCCTTTGGAAAAAGTGGTCTGGTTATCATCGGCGAAGTTTGGTCGAAACCAAGATGCATTGCATCAAATTATTAGGCGATAAACTCTACTCAAGGAATTTTGACAGCCAAGTGAATGAGATCCATGCACGTGTAGCCGTATTAAATAAATTTACAGAATTAGGCAGACCTCATACCCAAGTTGTAACCTAAATTTTAGCAACTTAGGAAAACTTTACCTTCAAAGGCTTTATGCAACAAAGCCTATTATATTCATAAGTATCTATATAAATATAATAATCTAATTTTTAATTTATATTATTTTTTATAAAGTTTTTAAAACTATTTAATCTAGAGTTAAAAATAATAATAAAGAAACTGTTTAAGAGTAAAAACCTTCAAAATCTTGGCTTGTGCGTATCTAAATTAAGAATAGGTGAGACGTTAATTTTAAATAATGATAAGAAATTAAAAATATATAACTGAACAAAAAATGATTCATATAAGGGATTTAGCTTCTTAATTTTCGATAAGAGACCACTAACCTGTAAACACTTACAGGTGTAATAATTAACACTCATGCATAAAATATAATGTGAATTTATATTTTAAATAAAAAGTATATTTATTCTTTATTAAGAAACCTAGCAAGAAATGTCGTTTCTGAATTAGCAGATTTTAAAGGTTAATTATAATTAATCGGAGTAAGTTATGGCTGTAATGTGTACGGATAATATCATTGCAACTTTGGAATCCCACGCAAAATTAAATGGAAATAAGATCGCTTTTGAGTATTTGGGACGCCAGTCTGGTGGTATTCAATCTCTGACATATTCAGATTTGAATGAGCGAGTTCAACATCAAGCCCAAATATTAATGAATCTTGTAGACAGTGGTGACCGTGCCGTATTGCTGTTCGAACCTGGGTTGGACTTTATCGTATCGTTCTTTGCCTGTTTGAAAGCTAAAATTATTGCAGTACCAGTCAGCTTACCGTTTAACCGTAATGGTTTTTCTAATATTTTGAATATTATGAATGACTGTGAGCCTAAGATTGTACTCACAACAAAAAAGATTCTTGAGCTAGCAGGTCTTATCACACTAAAAGCTCAAAATGAAAATTTGATATTACATGCTGTTGATGCCGAATTGCAGCGTGACTTGGTGGAAAAGGATTTTCCGCTTATTACTGAAAAAGATATCTGCTTCCTTCAATATACCTCAGGCTCAACAGGCTGGCCTAAAGGCGTAATTGTTACTCATAAAAATATTATGGCCAATGAGGTCATGATTGCTGAAGCTTTTGGTACACAACCAGAAGATGTTGGCCTGACGTGGCTGCCTGTTTACCACGATATGGGGTTGATTGGCTCGGTTTTGCAAACCGTATATGTGGGACTGACTTGTTATGTCATGTCGCCGCTGGACTTCATTCGAAAACCTCTTAAATGGCTACAATTTATTAGTGAAAAAGGCGTCACGATTAGTGGTGGACCAAACTTTGCCTATGAATTGTGTCTACATCGCATCACTGATGAGCAGGCTGCAGCGCTTGATCTAAGCCGTGTGCGTGTGCTGTTTAATGGTGCCGAGCCGATCAAGGCCCATGTTATGCAACGCTTCATGGAAAAGTTCAATACACAATCAAGGCTCCGACTTGATACTTTCTTGCCATGTTATGGCTTGGCAGAAGTGACGCTCTTAGTCAGTGGCGTAACTGGCCCTCTCAATGCAATTTCACTTGATCGTGACAAGTTAAATGCCCATTTGGTACAGACCAGCCAAGATCAGACAGCCGTGCAAGTAGTGAGCTGTGGCAAGATCTCGAAATATATTGATTGTCGTATCGTTAATCCTCATACCCGTAAAGAGGTAGCGGCTCATGAAGTCGGTGAAATCTGGCTAGCAGGTGAGAGTGTCACTGCAGGTTACTGGCAAAAGCCGGAAGTTAATCAGGAAACCTTTGAAGCAACGATCCTTGATGAGGCGGGACAACCTAGCCAAGTACACTACTTAAGAACGGGTGATATGGGCTTTATCAAAAACGGAGACCTTTATATAACCGGCCGCCTTAAGGATGTGATTATCATTCGTGGCAAAAACTATTATCCGCAAGATATCGAATGCTCTGTTGAAATGGCACATCCTGCTGTTCGTAAAGGTTGTGTTGCGGCAGTGAACTTTGCTGATTCTGAAGGGGTTACGGTTGTACTTGAGATTAAGAAAAAGTCCTTAGATAAGACACTTAATTTTGAAACCATCAGAACTCAAGTTAAAGAACAAGTGGCGGCTGATATTGGCTTGCCTGTAGACGGTGTCTATTTACTGCACCAAGGCCGAATAAATAAGACCACTAGCGGCAAAATTAGAAGAAGAAAAATTAAAGAGCAGATCGAACGCGGTCAACTGGTCTGTTTAACCCATCCAAACCGTAGAACGGTGATTGCTCGAAACTATGTCAAGAACGGCTTAGACGTCATCCGTGATCGTGAGCAGCGGGGGCAGCTGATTCGTTATAGCTCCAATCTACTCAACTCAATGATCAAGGAACGTGAAGTACGCACGCTGATTTTTAATCGTCTGAAAAGTGCTTTGTTTTAACCCTTATCTTTTAAATCCTTGAGTGAAAATCCATGTCACTTACGTCCAATTTGCGGCAGTTTCAATCTGCCGCTCGTCTGGAGCAAATTTTAGGCTCCGTACATGATACCAATAATGATTTTTCTTGGTCCGCAGCTATCGAGCGTGATGAGAAAGAGCAATATCCACAGCGAGCTGTTGATTTTCTGAATGCGGTGGGTATGAACCGTTTCTATGTGCCTTCAGAGCTTGGAGGCCGTATGGAAATTGGTGAAGAGTTGTTATATCTGCATCGCGTGTTGGCACGACGCGATCTGACCATCAATTCGACCTATAGCACGAATGCTTGGTCTGTGATCGTATGGATCGGTGGTAATGCGAATCAATGCCAAAACATCGCTAACCGAATTTTAAGTGGTGCTGCTCCAGCATTAGCTTATAGCGAGAAAGCGCATGGTGCTGACCTGTTATCTAGTGAAGTGACTGCGCAACCTTCCGACAGTAAGTACGTCTTAAATGGCGAGAAATGGTCGATCAATCGCGCCACTCTAGGTGACTCTTTAAGTCTAATCGCTAAAACGTCAAATGATCGTGGACCCCGTAGCCTGAGTGCATTCTGGCTCGATAAGCGTCATATGGCTTCTAAAGGTACGTATAGCCTGAACCGCCTGCCAACAGTGGGCATGCGTGGTTTAGATATCAGCGGTATTGGTTTTAATAACGCTGAAATTCATAAAGATGCCCTAATCGGTGAAGAAGGCCAGGGGTTAGAACTTGGACTTAAGACGCTACAGGTAACACGTGCATATTGCAGTAGTTTCTCTCTAGGTGCCGGCGATACGATGCTACGCATCGCAACCGAGTTTGCGATTGAACGCGAGTTATATAAGAAAAAAGTAATAAGCATACCGTTGGTACGTGAGCAACTCGCTACAGCTTATGCCTACCTTTTAGCGGCTGAGGTGTTATCACTTGTTGGTGCGCGAGGGTTACACGTTTGTATCAATCAATTCAGTACATGGTCACCAATCGTCAAGGTACTGGTGCCTGAATATGTAGAGTCGCTTGCCAAAATCACATCCTCAGTGCTTGGGTCACGTTTTTTCTTAAGAAATGCATATGCAGATGGAATGTTCCAGAAAGCATTCAGGGACCATCTGATTGTCAGTGTGTTTGACGGTAGTAGCACCGTCTGTCTAGACAGTCTGAGTTTTCAGCTCAAATCTGCCAATAAAGGGCGCAGTAAAAAAGCCGACCATCTCAATCAAGCTGAAGCGAAAGCACGCTATCGCCAGTTATATGACTTACAGGTAGAGACAGGTGCTATTGATTTCCGTGAGCTTGAGATTTTCAACCGAGATGGTGACTTGGTGATGGAGTCACTCGAAACAATCATCGAAATGCTCAACGACTCTAATGTCACAGTTGGGTTGTCTGCTGAGACGCTAGCTACGCTACATGAGCGAGCAAACCAGCTTCTTGTTGAACAGCGTTCATTGGATCAAAAAATTCAGGACTACTTTTCAAATTCTGAGCAAAGCAAGGAGTTTGAAACGATGCGCTTCAGTCTTGCCCGTAACTATGCCGAGTTATTCGCTCGTATTGCTGTGTTGGGTTTCTGGGTTTTTAACCGCCATGGTTTAAGGCCTGCTTTACAGAATGGTGCATGGCTGATCATTTTCTTAAATGCTGCTGAAGGGCAGACAGCTCCTCCTATGACGTCACTACGTGAAAGCACATTGGCAGATCTGCTGGACCGAATTTCAACCAATCACATGTTATCTGTCATCGATTTTGCACTGGCACCGCGTGATGCCAAACCGGTTAAAAAGGAGATTACCCCATGAATAAAGATAAAGCTTACTGGAGCGCAATCATTCGTACGCTAGTCGCTAAAGAGATGCGCGTAGAGCCTGAGACGATTGATCCAGATCAAAAATTTACCAGTTATGGTCTTGATTCGATTGTTGCTTTGTCTGTGTCTGGGGATTTAGAAGATCTGACGAAATTAGAACTTGAGCCAACACTATTATGGGATTACCCAACAATCAATGCGTTGGCTGAATATCTTGTTTCTGAGTTGCAGCAGGGAGTTGCTTCATGAACAACCTTGCACGACTAGAACCAGAAGTTCTGTCGCGTCATGCGATTTCTGCAGAGCAGCTTGGCATTTGGTATATCCAGCGTCTTGAGCCAACTTGCAGTGCTTACAATATGGTGGTGGCCTTTGATGTGAAGGTTAACCAACCATTAGGTAACAAGCCAATAGAAATACTAGAAGCGGTAATGCATGATTATCCGCTACTGCGCGTAAGCATGCCAGCCAATGATCAGGGAATTGAGCAACTCATCTGGGATCGCGTGTACCCGAATATCATCTTTTCTGATGCTCGTCATATTGAAGCTTCTGATTTGACGCAATTGGTTGAACAGGACACCAAGCAGCCATTTGACCTGACTCAGCCACCGTTATGGCGTATTCATTGTTATGAACGAGGTCAAAATCATTATGTAATCGCATTTGTGATTCATCATGCGCTCATGGATTTTTGGTCAATTGGTCTATTGCTGCGAGACGTTAGCAAACGTTTTGGACTTGTTGCAGAGTCGGATGCAGTGAACGGAATCGAGTTTGCACAGTATGCCGATAAGCAGCAGAGCAGCGTGATTGATGATACTGATGAGAGCTTAATTTTCTGGAAAAATGCACTGAAGCATGCACCACATGTGCATAGCATTCCGCTTGATTACCCCCGTCCAGCCGTACAGCAACATAAAGGTAGTTCACTGGTTTTCCGTGTGCTTGAGTCAGTGTCATCTGGTCTTGTAAACTTAGCAAAAGATTATGAGATCACATTGTTCGGGCTTGTGCTATCTGGCTTTTATATTTTGCTGCACAAACTATCTAATGAAAATAATCTAGTGATTGCTACGCCCGTAGCAGGTCGACTTGAACGTTCTTTACGTAATGCATTGGGTCAGTTTGTCAACACGATTGCTATTCACATAGACATCGATGCTGATCAGACTTTACGTCAATTTACGCAGCAGGTTCAGGAACAATTAAGACAGTGCCTTAAGCATCAAAAAGTTGCCTTTTCTAGAGTAGTTGAAGCTGTCTCACCAAAACGTGATGGCAGTATTAATCCATTGGCTCAGATAGGAATGTTCTGGGAACGTCTAGGTGGTATGGATGAGTTTAAAGAACTGCTCCTACCAATTCAGACTCCAGCTACTTTGGTTGGACAAGATTTGACATTAGGAAGTTTTCCGGTTCGCCAGCAAGAAGGACAGTTGGATATTACGCTGGAAATGGGCGGTGAATATCAAGGTGAACTCGTTGGCGTATTGAAATACAACACTGATCTATTTTCTGCACAGTCTGCCGAGAATATGGTGCAACTGCTGCAAGCTGTACTCGCAGAGATGGTGGCCCATCCTGAACGTAAGATCGTTGAGTTAGATATCGCACCTGATTATAAAGATGGCATTCAGTTCGAGGCCCTCCGTGGAAAGATGACTGATTATGCTCAATATGATCTATTCGCAATGATTCTAAAGCAGATTGAAGAGCGTGGTGACAATCATGCTTTGACCTCAAACGATCATGTGGTTAGCTATCGTGAGTTAGGTCAACATATTGCTGGTATTGCTGAATATTTACGTATACACGGTATTACTCAGGGCGATCGTGTAGGTCTAATGTTAGACCGCACAGCGTTATTGCCAGCAGCAATCCTTGGGATCTGGGCGGCAGGTGCAGCTTATGTACCACTGGATCCTAATTTCCCAACTGAACGTCTACAGAACATCATTGAAGATGCCGACCCTAAAGTCATCTTGACTCAAACCGAGTTAATGGATGCTCTTAACATTTCTGTGCCTCGCTTAGATATCAATCAAGCTGGTGTTGTGGCACTTGAACAAGTGCGCGAGACGCTTGCCTTTGGTGATATAGCTTATGTGATGTACACATCAGGCTCGACAGGTAAGCCTAAAGGTGTCCGTATTGGGCATCCTTCAATTATCAATTTCTTGCTATCTATGAATGATAGATTGCAAGTAACGACTGAAACTCAGTTGTTAGCAATCACCACGTATGCATTTGATATTTCAATTCTTGAATTACTCATTCCGCTAATGTACGGCGGTGTGGTCCATGTTTGCCCACGTGAGGTATCACAAGATGGCAATCAATTGGTGGATTATCTAAATGCCAAGTCTATCAATATCCTGCAGGCAACACCGGCTACTTGGAAAATGCTCTTAGACAGCGAATGGAGCGGCAATGCGGGGTTAACGGCACTCTGTGGAGGCGAAGCGCTAGATACTATTCTGGCAGAAAAACTACTCGGTAAAGTCGGTTGTCTATGGAATGTCTATGGTCCGACCGAAACTACAGTGTGGTCTAGTGCGGCTCGTATCACTGATGCAAAGTATATTGATTTAGGTGAACCACTGGCGAACACCCAGCTTTATGTTCTTGATGAACAGCAGCGTTTAGTTCCTTCAGGCGTTATGGGTGAGCTTTGGATTGGCGGTGATGGTCTGGCAGTTGATTACTGGCATCGCCCTGAACTGACAGATGCCCAATTTAGAACATTGCCATCTCTACCAAATGCCGGCCGTCTCTACCGAACAGGGGATAAAGTCTGCCTACGTACAGATGGACGCTTGACTCATCACGGACGTCTGGATTTTCAGGTCAAGATTCGTGGGTTCCGTATTGAACTAGGTGAAATCGAGAATGTCCTCAAACAGGTCGACGGTATCACAGATGCAGTAGTGCTGGTTAAAACTACAGCTGACAACGACCAGAAACTGGTGGCTTATTTAACCGGCCATGAGATTGATATTGCTGATTTGAGAAAGACCATGCAAATCCATCTTCCAGCTTATATGGTGCCAAGTGCGTTTATCCGATTGGATGAGTTTCCAATGACGGCCAACAATAAGTTGGACCGTAAGGCATTTCCTGAGCCAGTGTTTGAGCAGAGCAATGAGTATGTTGCACCGCGTGATCCGATTGAAATCGAACTGTGTACTACCTTTGAACAAATCTTGTCGGTCAAGCGAGTTGGTATACATGATGATTTCTTTGAATTAGGTGGGCATTCACTATTAGCTGTGAAGCTTGTCAATCATCTCAAAAAGGCTTTCGGTACTGAACTGTCAGTTGCTTTGTTGGCACAGTACTCCACTGTGGAACGTCTGGGTGAGATCATTCGTGAAAATAAAGAAATTAAACCATCCATCATAATTGAGCTGCGCCGTGGAACCTATGAACAACCACTGTGGCTGTTCCATCCAATTGGTGGCAGTACCTTCTGTTATATGGAGCTTTCGCGTCATCTCAATCCGAACCGTACCTTACGTGCTATTCAGTCTCCTGGACTGATTGAAGCCGATGCTGCGGAAGTGGCAATTGAAGAAATGGCGACGCTCTATATTGCTGAAATGCAAAAGATGCAGCCTCAAGGACCTTATTTCCTCGGTGGCTGGTGTTTCGGTGGGGCGATCGCATACGAGATCAGTCATCAGTTGCGTCAAATGGGACAGCAGGTCACAGGGATTGTCATGATCGATACCCGTGCTCCAATTCCAGAGAATGTGCCTGAAGATGCCGACGATGCCATGCTTTTGTCTTGGTTCGCCCGTGACTTGGCTGCACCTTATGGCAAAAAGTTGACAATCCCAGCGCAATATTTGCGTGAGTTGAGTCCAGATCAAATGTTTGATCATGTACTTAAAGAAGCTAAAGCCATTAATGTTCTGCCTCTCGATGCAGACCCATCAGATTTCCGACTTTACTTTGATACCTATTTGGCGAATGGCATCGCACTCCAGACCTATTTTCCAGACCCTGAAGATTTTCCAATCCTTTTGGTTAAGGCAAAAGATGAGCTGGAAGATTTTGGGGAAAGCTTAGGTTGGGATCAACTGGTCAAAGACACGTTTACACAGGTGGATTTGCCTGGTGACCATTCATCAATTATGTACGCTGAGAATGTCGTGGCTGTAGCCCAGACCATTGATCAGATGTACCCAATTCCTGCATAAGAAATACAAGAAGGTAGAACCACTATGGTGACCATAGAACATGCTTTCCTCATACCGGCCGAGATTGACAAGGTTTTCAACTACCTTGCAAACCCGGCCAATGATGCAGGTTGGCAATTGTCGTGTAAGCATTCTGAATTGCTAGACAGTACTCCGCGTGTGGGCAGTAAGTACGAAATCGGTTTTAGCTTTATTGGTCGTGAAATGTCCTTTAAAGGTGAAATTACACATCTGGTACCGAACGAATTGTATGCGTTTAAAGTAGTGGAAGGACCCTTTCACTACACAGGTACTTACCGTTTCAAACCACATCCGGAAGGTACATGGATTGAATGGGTGTTTGAAGCAGAGCCAGGTAGTTTTTTTGGTGTATTGCCGCCAGCACTGCTAAAAAAGATGGTGCTCGCCCAGTTCAAAAAAGATGTCGACAATCTTCAAGCATTGGCTCAGAAGGGTGAAGCCTATGAGTCAGTTGGCAATGAAAATAAACCAATTCTCGAAACCAATAGACCACCTCATAAGACTCAACAAATGATGGAGAGATACGCGCGTTGGATTCTTAGCCACCGCCGTATTGTCTTGACTGTGGTGATGCTCTTAACACTTGCTCTGGCATATCTTGCATCTGGTGTAAAAATTATTATTGACCCAGATGCACTTGCACCTAAAGGGCATCCTTACATCACCTCGACCAAGCTGATTGAAAAGAAATTCGGCTCCAAATATATGGTCGTGATTGGTATTACTCCGAAGCAGGGTGATATTTATCAGCCGCAAGTATTGGAGAAAGTCAAACGCATTACCGAAGAAGTTGACAATGCACCGGGCGTGGTCCGTTCCACCATGATGAGTTTGGCTGCACGTCAGGCGAAAGGTATCGAGGCGAATGCAGAAGGGTTCGATGCCAAGAAACTATTGCCGAGTAGTTCAGTCACTCAAGAAGATATCGATCACCTGAAAAAACTGCTGACACTGAATCCAACCTATATGAATTCAGTGGTATCTAAAGATCAACGAACTGCTGCGATTCTGCTTGAGCTTGAGGAAAGTCCAGAGGGCTTCCAGAAAATGATGGGCCCGATTAATAAAATCGTAGAAAGCGAACAATCTAAAGATATGACCATCAGTGTCGGTGGCAATCCTGTGTATCTGGATAAAGCTGAAGACTACTCTAAGCGTATCAATATCTTGTTCCCGATTGCCGTATTAGTGATTGGTTTATTGCACTTTGAAGCATTCCGCAGCAAGCAAGGTTTGATTCTGCCACTCGTTACAGCTTTGTTGGCTGTGGCATGGGGTATGGGCATGATGGGCTTGTTCAAACAGCCAATGGATATCTTTAACTCGCCTACGCCAATTCTGATTCTGGCCATCGCGGCAGGGCATGCCGTGCAGTTGCTCAAGCGCTACTATGAAGATTTTGATCGTCTGATTGCTCAAGGGATGGAGCCTAAGGCTGCCAATAGCGAAGCTGTAGTGCAGTCTTTGGTTCGTGTTGGTCCAGTTATGGTGTTGGCTGGTGGTATTGCAGCAGCTGGATTCTTCTCTCTGTTGACCTTCAACATTCCAACGATTCGTTCATTTGGTATTTTTACAGGAATCGGGATCATCAGCACGTTGGTGATTGAGATGACATTTATTCCGGCACTCCGCTCAATGTTGCCACCACCTTCGGTTGTGAAGGTTAAACGTAAAGGCCTGCCAATTTGGGATTGGATTCCAAACCGTATTGGTGATGTCATTTTGTCAGCTCGTCCGCGAATGATGTTAATGACTGCAATTGCTGCGATGGGTGTCCTTCTTGCGATCGGCACGAGCCGTATTGTGGTAGACAACGACAGCCGTAATTTCTTCTCTCGTGACTTACCAATGCAACAAGACGACAGATTCTTGAATCAGTCTCTCGGTGGCACAAACAGCCTTTACATTATGGTTGATACCAAAGTTCGTGATGGTATTGAAAACCCTGAAATCCTAAAAGCGATTGATAATACAGAAAAGTTCGCGAACTCAATTCCAGAGGTCGGTAAAACCATCTCTATCGTGGACTATATCAAACGAATGAATCAGGCAATGAATGCTGATCAGCCACAAGCATTTCAGGTTCCTGCAACCAAAGATGTCGTTGCTCAGTATCTGCTGCTGTATTCAATGTCTGGTGAGCCGACTGATTTTGATTCATACATTGATACCACCCAGCGCTATGCCAAGATCACGATTCTTCTGAAAACTGGTAGTAATCATCGCATTAAAGAAATCCTTGAGTCGCTAAAAACGTATATGGCGGGTCAATTGGGTGATAAGGCTGTAGTAAGTTTTGGTGGTGATGTAACGCAGACCATTGCTTTGACTGAAACGATGGTTCACGGCAAGCTCATGAACATTCTACAAATTTCATTTGCCGTATTCTTTATTTCAGCATTGGTTTTCCGTTCGATTTCAGCTGGACTGATTGTTCTGACTCCACTTCTGTTCTCAATTCTTGCCATCTTTGGCGTGATGGGCTGGCTCGACATTCCACTCAATATTCCAAACTCACTCATCTCGGCCATGGCTGTAGGTATTGGTGCGGATTATGCCATCTACTTCCTCTACCGCTTGCGTGAAATCTTGCGCGAAGAAGGCGGTGATATCAAAGACGCTATTCGTAAAACTTTAAGTACTGCTGGTAAGGCATCTCTTTTTGTCGCGACTGCGGTTGCTGGTGGGTATGGCGTATTGTCCTTATCACAAGGCTTTCACGTCCATCAATGGCTCGCGATGTTTATTGTGATTGCGATGCTTTTCAGTGTATTTGCAACCTTAATTATGGTACCTACAATGATTCTAATATTAAAACCTCGTTTTATCTTTTCTTCAAAGAAGAAGAGCATACCTGTTGCACAAACTGTGGTGACAAGCCTTTTGTTGGGTACAGTGCTCACAATGTCGATGCCTAAAACATCTCATGCAGATGAAGTTCAAGATATTGTTAATCGTAGTGATGATGCCTCTAAGTTCTTGTCTTCAACGGCTAGTGCCAAATTTATTTTGACCTCTAAAAATGGCGAGCAACGTGTACGTTTAACTAAAAATATGACCAAGCTTGCTGGAAATACGCAGAACAACATGCGTTTGACTGAGTTTATCTCGCCAGCAGATGTCCAAGGAACCACGACGCTGTTAATTGAAAATGCAAAAGGCAGCGATAGCATGTTCGTCTATTTACCTGCATTGAAAAAAGTACGCCGTCTTGCCTCAGCGAATAAAGGTGATGCTTTTATTGGTACGGACTTTAGTTATGGTGATGTTCTTGGCTATAAGCTCAGTGATTGGAAGTATACGAAACTGGCAGATGGCAAATTTAATGGCAAAGATTGCTACATGATTGAAGCAACGCCAATCAATAATACGGTGAAGAGTGACTTTGGTTATAGCAAACGTCGTATGTGCATACTCAAAGACAACTTTGTTACAGCAACCATCGACATTTGGGATACAGCAGGCAAACCATTAAAACATATTGAATTCACCGATATCCGTCCTTACGGCAAAGTGAAACCAAGATGGCAAGCCATGAAATCTATGGCGAAGAATCTGCAAACTCAACATATGACGCAAGTGATCGTCAATGATTTTGCGGCAGAAAAAACCTTGTCCGATAAGCTTTTCTCACCGCAGAGTCTTGAGAAATGACGCAAGGTGCCTATTGGGTATTTGTATGCTGCAGTAGCTTTATGCTACTGCAGCATACTTATGCAGATGACAGCGAAATGAGTTTTGTGAGCCAAAACTCAGCGAGACTCGATGTGTGGTCATCAGATCGTGATTTAAGTTCGTTAAAAAACATTGGGCAAGCAAGTTTCTGGTCCAATGGTACGCTCAAGTTTAACCCTGCATTTAAGCTACATTACGACATAGTGGTTTCAGACGAAACGGACCACACTGTAAACCCAGATCAGGTGAGTAAGGTAAATCGTAACTTACGTGAGTTGTATGCGTCATATAATTGGGACCAGACCATCTATGTCGATGTTGGTCGTCAGATTGTAGTTTGGGGGAGAGCTGATGGGATTAACCCAACGGATAACCTATCGCCTCGTGACTATACGCGTCTAGTACCAGATGAGACAGATCAACGTCTGGGAAATGATGCACTCAAATTGACGTATATTCCTGAATCTGGAACCAATAAATGGACGGCATTGTGGTATCCGCGTAGTCGTTCAGATGTGATTCCATTGCGTCAGATTGCTGGTGTTCAGTATGACATAGACCGTAAGAGCCGTCCTGCATTTGCAATGCGTTGGGATTATTCCGTAGATGGTCTAGATGTAGGGGCATCCTATTTTTCAGGATTGGATCACATGCCTGATTTATCACTACAGTCGTTATCTCCAACAGGGGCAACATTACAACTGAAAAATAATCCTATATCTGTCTATGGGTTTGATTTCAGTTATAACCATAACGATCTCGTATGGCGCGGTGAAGCTGCATATACAAAGACTGACTCGAATGGTAGCGAAGATCTTATCCATAAGAAAAATAATTTAACTGTGGTTATGGGGCCGGAATGGTCATTAAAAAATTCTACGCTGAGTTTAGTAGGCGTATACAAGCATACAGAGGACTTCAAATCTGCCGATAACCTAACAAATCCATTAGTGAGAGAAGTCTACCGTTATCAGCAAACGATTAGTGATCAATATGAGCAAGATCAGTATGGAGCTATGCTGCGTTATGCGCTTAACCTATTGAATGACAATTTAAAGTTAGAATTTACAGGATTCTATTTTGCACCAGAGCCTAATGAATTGTTGAGAGTACGTATTAACTACAACCTCAATGATCACTGGCAGTTGAATGCAGGCGGAGATCGCTTCTGGGGCAGAAATGATACGGTACTAGGACAATTTAGAGATAACAGTCTGGTGTATGCCCAGGTTCGATATAACTTTTAAGATAACTCGCTTCAAAACAATGCTGGAGTGCCCAGCACCTAATAAGGTGATTTATGGATAATTTAAATAACGCAAAAAAAGATAATTTTTCACGGAAGACCATATTAGTAACAGGTGCAGCAGGTTTTATTGGCAGCAGATTGATCGTTGAACTTTTGCGTGAAGGTCATCAGGTGATTGCTGCGCTGCGTAATGCCGCAACCAAGAAAGATAAGCTGTTAGGTTTCATTACAACCCAAGGGCTGGCTGATCCATCTATATCTTTTGTTGAATATGATTTAAGTCGCGATTTTAAGCTGGACTCTCTATTATCGGACGCCCAGACAAAAATCCATGTAATTTATCATCTCGCAGCATCATTTAATTGGGGCATTAGCAAAGCTGAAGCTGAGCGTACCAATATTAAGTCAGGGCTGGCGTTGATTGAATGGGCTGCAACATTGAAGCAGCTTGAGCGATTTATCTGGATTGGCGGGTATCGTGTGGCTGCGCCGCCGCAAGAATCGGCTGATGAGTTGTATTGCAAACATGGTGGTTATGAGGCTTCAAAAATTCTAGGGCATCAAGCTTTCATTGAGGCCTGTAAGCGTTTAAATGTGCCATGGACTGCAATAAATCCGGCGACAGTCATTGATGGTTTTTATAATTATGGCGATATGCAATATATCGGTATTGCTGACATGATTGATAAGCTCTATCAGGGACGTTTACTGGCATTACCTGGTGGTCGTGACACATTCCTACCTCTATGCAATATGCAGTATATTGTGAGCTTTCTGATCCGAACGATATCTTATCCTGAGACCATTGCTCAGGAGTATATGCTGCTTGATCCTGCGACACCCAAATTTCATCGCCTAGTTCACCTAGCTGCTGAGCATTTGGGAGTTAGCTCACCACATTTACAAATACCTAAAGTTTTGCTCGAGAAATTACCAGAGGTATTACTTGACGGTTCTAAAGAGCAACTTTCTTTCATTTCTACCGAGCACTACCATGTTGCTGGGGCAGAGGCGATGGCGGCGAAGATGGGCATCGCAGACCTGATCAGTATCATGCCTTATTTTTCTCGCTGGATTGATCGCTTGGTGTTTACACGTTTTGGTCGTATGCAAGTACCAACACCTAATTCTTTTAGCTATCAGAATCGATATTGGACAGAAATCTATACTAAGCAGCCAGTTGGTTCAGAAAAAGCTTCTGCATTATTTTTACACGGTATTCCATTTGATAGTGCATGTTGGTCTCCAATCATCAATAAAATTACTTATGATCAGGTCGCTATGATGGACTTACCGGGACTTGGGCGTTCAGGTAGTTATGAAATGATGGAAGATAATAACCATCAATTTATTGATACTGCGGCAGAGCTTTTGGCACCAAATAGTGTGGTGATTGCCCACTCATTAGGATGTCTTTTTGCATTAAATCTTGCAAAGAAATATCCAGATAAAGTTGCACGCCTTATCCTTATATCGCCTTATTTTGTTCAGGCACAGGCTGCAAAAATGTTTCAGATACAAGCGATATCTAAACTCATTTTCCGTTTTGTGCCGAAAGATGTGATTGCTAAAGATTTACATCCAGAGGGGCAACAAAATCTGTCAGTGAGATATGCGATGGATTCACTACGCCGCATGTCAGTGTCTAAGCATATTAGTGAGTACATGCACCACATTAATTTGCCGCAGCAGCGCGCAGCACAGACAGCTTTGCTTTCTGAGCTTCGATCTAAAATCGAGATTATTCTGGGAGAGAAAGATCCAATTGTTACTCCAATCAGTCCTGAGATTCCTGTACATATCATCGCTGGCGCAGGTCATAATCCACACGTTACCCATGTAGAAGCGGTTTATGATTACCTTACACCGGTTCTGACAAAGTACATCAGCACTACAGCACAGCTTAGTGATGTCTGATGTAGCGAACGTACAGGTTTATGTTTGCCCAATTTCACGGGTACCAAACAACCATCTCATATTGAGTCATTATCTCAGCTTTCTCAATGCGACAGAAAAGCTGAGATATGATCAATATCATTCTCATGCTGCACGACTTTTCTTAATTTCTCGTGTGTTAATGAAGTCTGTTTTATCAGATAAGTTGGGTATCTTGCCCCATGAGGTCATCATTCAATTACAACCTAACGGCAAACCTTTTGTACGAGGCAATAAGACTATTTATTTTAATCTTAGTCACTCAGCGGACTTTATCGTCTTTGCTGTGACAGAAAAAGGAGAAATAGGGGTCGATGTTGAAAGAATGGACCATGAGTTCGAATGGAGGCGTGTCGATAGCGTGTTAGCGCCAAGTGAAATTGAATGGATTCAGCAAAATGAATCGACTAATCCAACTAGTGTATATCAACGTTTTTTTCAAATATGGACCTTAAAAGAATCCTATATTAAATGTACTGGTGAAGGAATGAGCCGTCATTTAAAGAAGCTCAACTTTCATGTATCTCCTGAACATATACAATTTTGCGATTTAACCAATAATGATGTTCAAAGAACCGAGCAGTATCATTTTAAAAGTTATATCTATAATTATAGTTTTATCTTCTCCCTATGTTTACAGCAGAGTCATTGCCTAGAAAGCTTTAATATAGATTGTTTTCAATTATTACCTTATATATCTACACATCGAATAACTCTAGAACCTTGCGAACATAACTAACTTAAATCAAGGCAATGAGTGATTTTGAAATTCTAAATATAGAAACAGATCAAAAGAAAAAGGCACTTACCTTTCGATAAGTGCCTTTTGAATTTGGAGCGGGAAACGAGACTCGAACTCGCGACCCCAACCTTGGCAAGGTTATGCTCTACCAACTGAGCTATTCCCGCATATATGAGCAGTTTTTACTAAAACTTTCTCAAAAAAAACCAATCTGGAGCGGGAAACGAGACTCGAACTCGCGACCCCAACCTTGGCAAGGTTATGCTCTACCAACTGAGCTATTCCCGCGTGCCGCTTATAATACATTAAGCAAAACAAGGGTCAACAACTTTATGCAAATAATTATGCTGATTGCATAAAATAAAAACAGAAATGAGCATTTAGAGTTATTTTTATTGATAAGTTGCCGAATAAATAGACATTTTGTTTGAAGTCAAAGCGTACAAGAGCAACTTTTGTTTGTGTGTAGACAGGGTATACTAGGTCTAAATATACGAATAATCGTAAAAGGAAAAGCTATGAGCCTTGAACAACAGTTGATTGAACGGTTACAGACCCTTGCACCTAGCCATTTAGAAGTCATTAATGAGTCTGCTGGCCACGGTGGTTATTTTCCTGGTAAAGAATCCCACTTTAAAGTGATTGTGGTGAGTGAAGAATTTAACGGCTTGCGTTTGGTTCAACGTCATCAAAAAGTTTATGCCTTGGCTTCTGATCTAATGAATCCAGGACAAATTCATGCTTTAGCAATACACGCTTATTTACCAAGTGAGTGGCAAGGTCAAGCGCCAGCGAGCCCAGAATGTGCACATGCACCTAAAAGCTAAGGGCTTAGTTTATGGATGCACATTTACTCACTAAAATTATCCATATGACTGCGGTAGCAGCCGCACTTATGGTTTTTGTATTACGCGCTTCTACACTATTTATTGGTGTACAAGGTGAACAACCTAACCCAGCAGGGCGTAAAGCTTTAGTTGCTTTACAGCATTTGTCATTTACCGTGGTTTTCATTACCGGAGCAATTTTACTGGTGATGAAGAACTTTCAGGTACAGCCATGGTTCTACGCTAAAATTATCTTATTTTTAGTGCTTTTATCATCTTTAATGAAAGCCTTTAAAAAGGATGACGCTATTTTACTAGCTCAGCGCCGTGCGGGTTTGGTCATTAGTGCAATCGCATTTGTTGCCATTATTATTTTGGTGATAGTGAAACCTGTTTTTGCTTAATTGTTCTACATTCTTTGCCTTTTTGTGTAAGCTCTAGGTTAAACTGCATACAGTAAAAAAATATGTAGAGGGAAACATGCTAACTCGTGTGGTGTTTAACCAAAAAGGCGGTGTAGGGAAATCAAGTATTACTGTAAATTTGGCTGCCATTAGTGCCAAACATGGCTTAAGGACCTTGGTTATCGATCTTGATCCTCAAGCCAACTCAAGCCAATACCTTTTAGGTGAAGAAGCAACATACGCTGCTGATAAAGCAGTTTTAGAACCAAATATTGAAAACTTCTTTGAAGATGTGTTGGGAAATAATCAACAAAAAGGTTTAATTGGGAACGCACTGGGCTCAATTCTAAAAGCTCCACGCAACAAAGATCTCGACAGTTTTGTACACTCTACATCCTTTGCAAAATTAGATGTGCTTCCGGCTAGCCCTACGCTCGGTGCTCTTGAACATGCACTTGAAAGCAAACATAAAATTTATAAATTGCGTGACTCTATTCAAAGCTTGGTCGGGCGCTATGACCGCATTTATATTGACACACCTCCAGCCTTTAACTTTTTCACATTGTCTGCATTAATTGCAGCAGATAAGGTTCTGATTCCTTTCGACTGTGATGTCTTTTCAAAGCGTGCTTTACAAACATTGATTGAAAATGTTCTCGAAACGCAAGATGATCATAATGATCGCTTGGAAATTGAAGGAATTGTGGTGAATCAGTTCCAGTCCCAAGCAAAGCTACCTCGGGAAGTGGTTCAGCAGTTAAAAGATGAAGGGTTACCCGTGCTCAATAGCATGTTACCGCCTTCGATTTTGATGAAAGAATCACATCAGAAAAATTTACCTTTGGCTCACTTAGCGCCAGAACACAAATTGACTCAGTCTTATGAGGCATTGTTCAGCGAAATTGAACCAAAACGATAAGAGAAAAATGATGAAAGGCTTATATATTGTGCCTTTGGCAGCGGCCACTTTACTATTGAGCGCTTGTGCTACAACGGTAAAACCGACTTATGTGTCTCCGACGCAGTATCAATCTTTGAGTTGCCAGCAGCTACAAAGTGAATATAACCGTATTCAACAATATATCGACAATGGTGTACAGACACCAAAAAGTACAGGTATGGGTGTTGGACTTGGGCTTGGCGGTGGCTGGGGACGAGACGGTTGGGGATTCGGCCCATCCATCTCTGTCAATATGGGACAATCTTCTTCAACCAAAAACACCGAACTTTCACGTGTATTAGGTCAACAAGAAGCCATTGTTCAGGCTGCTCAGTTTAAGAATTGTCCAATTATTGTTCGGAAAAAGACGAATTAATCATCAGTTTTGCATCACAATATGCTAACTAATTGCATATTGTGATGAATAAAGTTTAGCAAAATGTTTCATAATAAAATTATTATAAATCAATAATTTTTTAAAGATAAGCCTTAGAATAACTTGTATTCTTTCTAATCAGAATACGCTCTAAACTTGCTATATTTTGCCTATTTCGTTTAATGTTGCCGCATCTTTACTAATGTGGAAATTATATGATTGAGAGCTGGTTTTTTGTATTAGCAATGTTGGCTGTTTTACTTATTCCGGGCCCGACAAACGCATTACTTGCAACCGCCGCTCACTCACAAGGTTTATCTAAAACATTCTGGCTTATTCCAATGGAATGGTTGGGCTACGCTTATGGCATTAGTTTTTGGGCGGTGTTCATTCATTTGGCAGATCCGGTTTGGCCTGCACTACTGCTTATTTTGCACATCACTAGCGTATTATATGTATTCTGGATGGCATTCCGCTTATGGAAAACCACGCATTTACAACAATTTAGCCAAAATCATCGTAATATTCGCCCACGCCAATTATTCTTCTCAACTTTAAAAAATCCTAAGTCTTTACTTTTTGCCGCAGGTATTTTCCCCGCTGAAACATGGAATTCGCCTGAAAATTTTCTCATGGTTCTGGCTGCTTTTACTTTGATTCTTATTCCAGCAGCAAGTTTCTGGATGTTTTTCGGACGTGCTTTATTGACGGGATCAATGAAAAAAATAAAGGCCGATCATCTATATAAAGGATCGGCCATGTTACTTATTTTATGTATGCTTCCGGTGGTATTCCGTTTTTTCTAATAGCTCTTTAAACGTTAGCTTTTCGGTTTTTTAGCTTTTGACGTATGAAGCCGATCACACCCGGTAAAATACTAATAATAATGATGCCAAAAATAAGGTGGGTAAAGTTATCTTTTACAAGTGGATGTCCACCGAAGAGATAGCCTAAAGTGACAAACGAAGCTACCCAACAGAATGCGCCAATTACGTTATAAGTTAAGAAAAACTTATAATTCATGCTGCCAGCACCAGCAACGAAAGGTGCAAAGGTACGAGCAAATGGAATGAAACGTGCAAAAATAATAGTCTTGCCACCATGACGGGCGAAGAATTCTTGAGTCTTAATTAAATGTTGCTTATTAATAAAGCGTGAATTCATCTCAAATACACGTGGACCGATAAAACGTCCAATATGATAGTTCACTGTATCGCCTAAAACCGCGGCAATGAAGAGTAGAATGCCCAGTAACCAAGGGTCCATTGTGCCTGTAGAAGCCGCTAAAGCACCTGCTGCGAACAGTAAGCTGTCACCCGGTAAGAACGGCATAACCACTAAACCGGTTTCGACAAAAATAATTAAAAATAAAATGCCATAAATCCACGTCCCGTAATTTGTGATAAATTCGGCGAGATGTTGATCAACGTGTAGAATAAAATCAAGAAGTTCCATGAGATGATTAAGTGGTAAACCGTGCTCAAATCCTAGCAGCGAGCCTATAGAAAGTCAGTATAAAACATCAAAAATATACAAATTGATCATCCTATTTGTGCAACGATATATATGGATTTTGAGTATTTAATTATCAATGTCCCAAACCTAGAATGAGTTCATCAACAAATAAGCATTAAATAAAGGTGGCAATATGTTTAATCCAAATGTGGTGGTCAAAAATATCGTGACACAACCAGGCGCAGACAGTTTTATTAGCCTTGTTGCTCGTCTTCTTATCGCTTATATCTTTCTTGCTGCTGGTTGGGGGAAAATTACCGGTTATGCGGCAACTGCAGGATATATGGAAGCAATGGGTGTTCCAGGTGGACTTCTACCATTAGTCATTCTGGTTGAGTTCGGTGGTGGTTTAGCGTTGTTATTTGGTTTCCAAGCACGTTTCGCAGCTTTTGGTCTTGGGATCTTTAGTATCTTAACTGCGTTCTTATTTCACCAAGGTGGGGCTGATGCAGCAGCACAATATAACAATGGCATCCACTTTATGAAAAATCTTGCAATGGCAGGTGGTTTATTTTTCTTGATGCTTCACGGTGCTGGACGTATTAGCCTCGACCATGCAATTGAAAAATAATATCTAAAGCAAAATAAAAACCGGATGGTTCATTCATCCGGTTTTTTTATATTTAAAAATTAAAGCATAAACTGGATTTGTAGCTCACCAACAACAAAACCAAGTACTGCGCCTACTGCAATGAGTGCCCACTCATCTTCTTTAAAGGCTGGACGTAGCATACCTTCAAATTCCGAAGGCGTTAATTTCTGCATACGCTCAATCAGGGTATTGCGAATATTCATGGCGTCTTCTGCATAAGACTCAACATATTTCATGGTCTCTGGAAGTTGCTGCATGATACGTTCCGCAACCTGAGTTTTCATATTCTGGTATTTTTCTCCACCAATTGCATAAACAACGAGTGGACGGATTACACCTGCTTGCATGTCAATTTCCTGTTTGACATGACGGTTAACCAGCTCAATAACACGTGCAGAGTGTGTACCTGAAAACAACTCTTCCATCATATGACGTGAAGTCAAAAGTTGTTTGGAAATTAAAGCTGCATAGTCAGCTGCCACTTCATTTTGACGCTTAATAAATAGGCCCTGCCATGTATAGCCCAATATTTTTTTCGGATAGAGGGGTCTAAACATCATTTGTAGGGCAATCCAGTCACTAAAAAAACCTACAAATCCGCCAAACAGAGGTAGCATCCAAGGATATTTTCCTTGTGTGACAATCCAGCAGAGCATCTGGATTACACCAATACCAAAACCAAATACAAAACCAACGTTACTGAAAAACTTAAACTCTTGTTTGCCTACACGTTTAAAAATATTGTTCAGTAGGCGTTTGTCTTTAAGTAAATTACTAATGACCAAATGTTTAATATCAAAATAACGATTTACGTCACGTTGCACTTCACTCATGATGTGCTCGACAATTTCCGGGGCTTTTGATTGCACTCTGCGGATCAGTCTTTGGCGGGCAAACTCAGGCATGCCTTCCCATAAGCCTGGTTGATATTCTTGAGCAACCTCACGGGTAATATCTTCTGCTGCTGCCATTAATGGTTTTTCAATTTCTTTAGCAATACGTTTTGGGTCAAGGCGAGCAAAAATTTCTTCGGGCTTAATGAGCTTAGCCGTCATAAGCTCTACAGCAGTCGTTGCCATTTTTTCGGCTTTACGAGGCACAATACCTTGCCAGCCAAAAAACGGTTTAATACCTTTAAATTCAAGTGGTGAAAACATCATTTGAATGGCAATCACTTTAGTGACATAGCCAATTAAACCACTCATGAAAGGAATAGAGACATACAACCAAAAATGTTGCTGGAAATCTGCAATCATAGTTTGAAGCATTGTTGTTCCTTAGATTTCTATTGATTTTGATATGGGGCAACAAGCCATAAAAAACGGATAACTGTTTAAGGTCAGACAAATATCGCTTAATGGTATTTACCTTTCCATGGTAATGCCTGTTTTATCGGGTCATCTTAACATCAAATTCATTATGATGTTGCATAGAATGTGATGAATTTATCAATGTGCATGAAGTTCTAAAGTAACTTTTAGGGTGTTGATAAATATAAATAAATAATATTTTATATCGATTATTCTAACTATTAAAATGATTCTAATATGAAAAAAATAAGATATATGATGATTTGCGGTGCGTCGAAGCGTGAAAAATGTTAAAATGGCGCGCTTAATTCTTTTGCCATTTAGTGGTTTGTCATGACTACCAATACTCAAATTACTGAAGATCGTATCCTGATCCTGGATTTCGGCTCTCAATATAGTCAGCTCATTGCACGTCGTGTACGTGAAGCTGGTGTTTACTCTGAAATGTATGCCTTTGATATGTCTGAAGAAGACATCCGTGCTTTTAAGCCAAACGGTATCATTTTATCAGGTGGACCTGAGAGTGTGCATGAAGAGGGCAGCCCTCGCGCACCGCAAGTGGTGTTTGAATTAGGCGTTCCAGTATTGGGTATTTGCTATGGTTTACAAACCATGTCTGAACAGTTAGGCGGTAAAGTTGAGCCGGGTACTGTACATGAGTTTGGTTATGCCGAAGTTGATATCGTTAAACGTGACCAACTTATTGGCAACTTACAAGACCGCGAAAACCAACTACACGTTTGGATGAGCCACGGCGACAAAGTGAGCCAGATTCCAGAAGGTTTTACGATTACTGCAAGCACACCAAGCTGTCCAGTTGCTGCTGTAAGTGATGAAACACGCCGTTTTTACGGTGTTCAGTTCCACCCAGAAGTAACACACACGGCAAAAGGTGAAGAGCTACTTTCTAATTTCGTTCACAAAATTTGTGGATGCGGTGGCCTTTGGACACCTGAACACATCATCGATTTGCGTGTAGAGCAGTTACGTGAGCAAATTGGTAATGAGAAAGTACTTTTAGGTCTTTCTGGTGGTGTTGACTCATCTGTTGTTGCTGCGCTTTTACACAAAGCGATTGGTGATCAATTAACATGTGTATTTGTTGATAATGGTTTGCTTCGTTTAAACGAAGGTGACCAAGTGATGCAAATGTTTGCTGAAAACATGGGTATTCGTGTTATTCGTGCAGATGCAGAAGCGCGCTTCTTAAATGCTCTAGCTGGCGTTACCGATCCTGAAGCAAAGCGTAAAATTATTGGTCGTGAGTTTATTGAAGTATTTGCTGAAGAAGCACGTAAACTTGATGGCGTGAAATTCTTGGCGCAAGGTACAATTTACCCAGACGTAATTGAATCTGCTGCAAGCAAACAAGGTAAAGCACACGTTATTAAATCTCACCACAATGTGGGTGGTTTACCAGATGATTTAGCATTTGAATTGGTTGAACCTTTACGTGACTTGTTTAAAGATGAAGTACGTAAATTAGGTACTACACTTGGTTTACCGCACAGCATGATCTACCGTCATCCATTCCCGGGCCCAGGTTTAGGCGTTCGTATTTTGGGTGAAGTGAAAAAAGAATATGCAGATATTCTTCGTCTTGCTGATGATATCTTTATGCAAGAGCTTCGTGACAGCGGTTGGTATGATAAAACAGCTCAAGCATTTGCTGTCTTCCAACCTGTTAAATCAGTGGGTGTAGTCGGTGATGGCCGCCGTTATGCATGGGTGATTGCGCTTCGTGCAGTTGAAACAGTTGACTTTATGACAGCTCGTTTTGCACATTTACCATACGAATTGGTTGATAAAATCTCAACACGCATTATGAACGAAATTAAAGATGTATCACGTGTGGTATACGACGTGTCATCTAAACCGCCAGCAACGATTGAGTGGGAATAATCAAATGAAAAGGCAGGATTAAATCCTGCCTTTTTTATATCTGTTTCTTCCGAAGGAGGTGAGAGATGTCTGATTTCATTCAGTTAGAATATCTACAAGAAAAATTACAGCAACTTTTAGCGGAATCATTATTTGCAATCTATCTTTATGGTTCAGCTGTTGATGGTGGCTTAGGGCCAGAAAGTGACCTTGATGTTCTGGTCGTGGTTACTCAACCATTAACATCTGCTTTACGCGAGCAGCTTGCACAAGAATTACTAAAAATTTCACAGCCTGTTGGGGAATTACAAAGACCATTAGAAGTTACTATTTTATTAAAAGATGAGATTCAGTCTGGAAATTATCCTTTAAGTTATGAAATGCAGTTTGGTGAATGGCTACGTGAAGAACTTAAAGAAGGTGGAACATTAAGTTCGCAGAAAGACCCAGATATTAGTATATTGCTTAGAAAAGCGAGATCTCATCATACAGTTTTATTTGGTCCAGCTTTAGACCAATGGGCACCTGAAATTTCTGATCAAGAACTATGGCAAGCAATGTCTGATACTTATCCCGAAATTGTAGCTCATTGGGATGAGGATGCAGATGAAAGAAACCAGATTTTAGCTTTATGCCGGATCTATTTTAGTTTAGTCATGAAGGATATTGCTTCAAAAGGCAATGCAGCTCGATGGGTTATGCCTCAGCTTCCTCCTGAGCAGAAATTCGTATTGCAGCGGCTTATACAGGAATATAGAGGGGAAATCGATAAACAAAATTGGCAAGAGGAACATTATGTTTTGCAGCCTATTGTTAATTTTCTGAGTTCAAAAATTGAAGAGCAGTTTGAGCAGAAAAGAAATTTGATCACATAATAATTTTTTAGATTCTGGCTTTTTTACCGACTTTACTAAACATACGGCTATATAAGAGTGCTTAAGCACTCTTTTTTTATTACTTAGCATTTAAAGAAAATAATATTAATTTTAATAATTATCAAAGTAATAGATTGGCTTTTATTACTTTTTCTTGATATAAGATACATTAAGATATATCTTAATGGTTATAAATTAGTATATCAGAGAACCTTCAAAGATGAGACAACAATCAGAACATCATCATGCTGAACATAATGACCATCATCACGGCCATCACCGTTCGGGGCGTCGTGGGAGACTTTTTGAAGCTGGACGTATGAAACTTTTAGTCCTTCATCTTATTCAGCAAAGTCCTAAGCATGGTTATGAAATTATTAAAGAAATAAGTGATTTGGTAGGCGATGGCTATACGCCAAGTGCAGGAACAATCTATCCGACTTTAACCAGCCTGGAAGA
Organism: Acinetobacter sp. AOR01_HL; assembly: GCF_027855455.1. Taxonomy (NCBI): domain Bacteria; kingdom Pseudomonadati; phylum Pseudomonadota; class Gammaproteobacteria; order Moraxellales; family Moraxellaceae; genus Acinetobacter; species Acinetobacter sp. AOR01_HL. The sequence continues at coordinate 26,196 of NZ_JAKTIM010000028.1, forward strand.
AATGAACCTCATTAACTTGCTAGATGTAGAGCGTAAACAATATCAAATTACGGAATTTGGGGAAGCTTATTTAAATGAACACCAAGACAAGCTAAGTGGGTTGTTAGAGAAATTGCGTTTGAGACGTGAAATTCACAGTAATGATCAATTAATCGAAATTCACCGTGCCATGGAAAACTTAAAGACAGCTTTACGTTTGAAATTGAATACCACTGACTTGAAGCAAGAGCAGATCTATCAAATTGCTGAAAAAATTGATCAGGCTGCTGTTGCGATTGGGCGCCTATAAGTGGGCCTTAAACAGGTTGAAATTATCTAAAAACTATCAACTTTAATAGAGAGTTTATGTATGAAACAGCATCAATATCACGTTACGGTACAACATTTAAAAGATGCCAAAGGGGAAGTTTCTACCTATACGGAAAGGCTCGAGTTCTATGCTGGTAATCATGACGATATTTTTGAGATTGTTGAAAAGTTAAAGAACGCAGAATTTTTTGATGATCAAACCACAAAGTCTTTTGCGGTCGGTCTAAAGTTATTTAGTGAAGTCATGTTAGAGCATCGAGACCATCCATTGTTTCAAGAATTCTTGCCACAGTTTGGACAATTTATGAAAAATTTAAAACAACAAGTTAAGACCCAATCACCTTAAGTTGGCCATATACCTTTAAATTTTCGATTGTTAAAAATTGATTGTCTCATTCATAGCACCCTGTGTATTACTAAAAGACTATATTGAATAATGAGTGTATTGTTAAGATCAGTATAACGACTCATTGCACAAGCATAGGTAAAAGAGAGTAATATCATGAGCAATAATAACGATTACGATATTTCGGATTCAAAGGATTGCGAAAAATTTGCCAATCAATTTATTCAGGAATTTCCAATTCGCTCTGCCGAAATTGGACAGGGGACGGTGATTAAGCGGGCTTTACCTAGTCGACAAAAACGAATGATTGGGGCATGGTGCTTTTTAGATCATGCAGGACCAGTAACATTTCCTGCTGGCAATGGTTTGGATGTAGGACCTCATCCACATATTGGTTTGCAAACCTTCACTTGGATGATTGAAGGGACCATGATGCATACAGATAGTTTAGGGTCAAAGCAATTAATTCGTCCTAAACAAGTTAATTTAATGACAGCGGGACATGGTATTTCTCATACCGAGGTTGCACCTGATACTGAAACTCAAATGCATGCGGCACAGCTCTGGATCGCATTACCGGACCATAAGCGCAACATGGATCCGAAATTTGAACATTATCCCGATCTTCCTGTTGTTGAAAAAGACGGTCTGGAATTTACTGTACTGGTGGGTGAATATTTAGAGACGACTTCTCCAGTTGTGGTTCATACACCGTTAGTAGGGGTTGATCTCATTGCTACCCAAGATACTAAAACACGTATTCCACTAAATCCTGAATTTGAATATGGTTTTATGGCATTAGATGGCGTAGCTCATGTGAATGGCCATGAACTTACTGCTGACAATATGGTTGTATTGGATACAGGTTTGAACGAAATTGAGATTGAAGTAAAGAAAGGGAACCGTGTGCTATTAATCGGTGGTGAACCTTTTGAAACTCCGATCTTATTATGGTGGAATTTCGTTGCACGTACGATGGACGATTTAAAAGAAGCACGTGAGCAATGGGTTAATCATGACGTGCGTTTTGGTGAAATTCCAGATTATGTGGGTGCCCGCTTAGAAGCACCAGTTCTTCCAGATCAAATGAGAGCATCAAAATGACAGCAGTAATTGCGAGTAGTAAAGCAAAGCCTCTTGCAGAACAATGGAAAGGGGAAATTACCAGCGGCCGTCATCAATACTTTTGTGATGAGCCTGAAAAGCTTGAAGGGCATGACCAAGGGCCTGCACCTTATGATTTGCTTACCGGAAGTCTGGCAGCATGTACACTTATTACTTTAAGAATGTATGCAAAACATAAGGGTTATGATTTTGGTGAATACTCGGTTGAAATTGATTTTCATACCAATCGAGAGCATGAAGAACATATCGAGCGTCGTATTGTTTTTAAAGAACTTCCAAACGAAGAACTTCAGCAAAAAATCTTAACCATATGCAGTAAAACCCCAGTTACTAAAACTTTGTTACGTAGTTTAGACATTCACACTGTGCTTGTTACAGCATAAAAATGCTATTTTGTTGCGGTGGATGATTTATATCCATCCCACAAATGGAATAAAACAGCATGTTCACATGCTGTTTTTTATGTAAAAAAGAAAAATAAAAGTAGGCAATACCATGATTAGTGTACACCACCTGGAATGTTCGCGATCGTTTCGGATTTTATGGGCTTTAGAAGAGTTAGGCTTGGATTATGATATTCATTTTTATCAGCGTCTTCCGAACTATTCAGCACCAGAAACATTGAAATGTATTCATCCGCTTGGCAAGGCACCTATTTTGACAGATGATGAGCAAGTTATCGCGGAATCGGCTGTTATTTTAGAGTATTTGCAGCAGCGATATGATCAAAAGCAGCAGTTTAAACCTAAGCAAGCTCAGGATTTACAGCAGTATATTTACTGGATGCACTATGCCGAAGGCTCACTTATGCCGTTATTAGTGATGACGTTGGTCATGAACAACGTCAATAAACATGTACCTTGGCTAATTCAGCCTGTGGCAAAGAAAATTACAGAAGGGGTTAAAGCAAATTTTGTTCGTCCACGTATGAAAGACCATATTAGTTTTTTAGAAAATTATTTGGCTGAGCATGAATATTTTGCGGGGGATTTTTCATTTGCAGATATTCAAATGAGTTTTCCACTAGAGGCTTTACAGTCACGTCTTCAAGGTAAATATCCGCATATTCAAGCATTCTTACATCGGATTCAACAAAGACCAGCTTTTCAAAAAGCGAGACAGAAAGGTTTAGGGTCAAACGAAAGAAATTGTGCTGATATATAAAAGAAAAGGAACAAATATTTGTTCCTTTTTTATTACTTAATCTTTATTTGCGTTTAATCACAATAGAGTCAATACCGCTATGCTGCAATGTTTGTTGAGCAGCGAGAGCAGCTTCTTGAGTGTCATATGGACCAGAAATAACACGATACCAAGTTTTTCCATTCTCAGAGCTTTTAATTACATCAGCCGATAAGCCATTTAAAATGATTTCTGCACGTCGAGCATCTGCTTGATCGGGGTCAGTATAGCTTCGAACTTGTAAAATATAATTTGGTTGTTGAGGTATAGCAGCTGTTGAGTCAGTAGTGTCGTCAGTGCTTACACTTGCAGGTTCAGAAGCGGCAGGTTGAGCTGTACTAGGAGCTTCTACAATCATGGCAGTACCCTGATTTTTACTTTCTGGAATTGCCTGTTCCGGAATAGGAGTGACCTGCTGTTGAGGCAATAGATCATAAAAGCGGTAATCTTTATTGGTTTCTTCTTCTTTATAGTGCTCAGAAGTAATCTGGTTTTTTGAAGAAACAGGTTGCCACGGTTTCCAAAGCATGAGCATTACTGCGATACATAAGACCGCTAAAATAGCGACAAGTGTCCCTAACCATTTAGGAATTAAAGGCTTTTTAGGCTTGTTAGGTCTTTCAGATACACCGCGTTGCGTTTTGCCAAACACGTGGATTATTCCTCTGTATTTTGATTGTTTTATTTCGAGTTTAGTTCTCGTTTACTTTAAAACATCGCTTCGCATAGATAGATTTCCTTGCAAAGCGTTATTTCTTACAACATGAAGGGGTATATGGCTTTGACCAAACACCCCAACACTAACTTACATGGCTTCAGGTGCAGAAACACCGAGTAATTCTAAGCCATTGCGCAATACTTGCTGTACATTGATTGAAAGTAATAAGCGTGCTTGTGTAAGTTCAGCATCATCACTTAAAACTTTGTGTTCATTGTACCAACCGTGGAATAGCGCAGCTAATTCTTTTAAGTAGTTACCTACTTGGTGTGGTTCATATGCATTAGCAGCACGTAACACAACGTCTGGATATGCAGCCAGTTTAGCAAGAATTTCAGTTTCTGCATCAAGTGATAGACGTGCAGCATGTGAACGAGCAGCACTTACTTCAAATTGTAAGCCAGTGCTCGCTGCTTTTTCTAGCATACGGCAAATACGTGCATGAGCGTATTGAATATAATACACCGCATTGTCTTTACTTTGTGAAACAGCAAGGTCAAGGTCAAAGTCAATGTGTTGTTCACTTTTACGCATCACGTAGTAGAAACGAGCTGCGTCATTGCCGACTTCTTTACGCAAGTCACGTAAAGTCACGAATTGACCTGAACGAGATGACATTTGAACCATCTCACCACCGCGCCATAAGCTTACGAACTGAACTAAAAGAACAGTTAATTTTTTCGAGTCATAACCCATTGCATCAATCGCAGCTTTTACGCGAGAGATATAACCGTGGTGGTCAGAACCCCAAATATCAACAAGGTCAGTATAACCACGTTGTAGTTTGTTTAAGTGATATGCAATGTCAGATGCAAAGTAAGTCGTTTGACCATTACGGCGCTTCACAACACGGTCTTTTTCATCACCAAATTCAGTCGATTTAAACCAGATGTTGCCATCTTTTTCATATAAGAAGCCGCGTTGATCAAGTGTTTCTAACGCTTCGTCAATTTTTGCGCTAAGAGATGCTTCACTAAACCATTGGTTAAAGGTTACGCCGAAGTCAGCAAGGTCATCTTTAATATCATCTAAAATGGCATGGAGTGCGGCTTGATGGAATACTCGGTAGCCTTCACCTAATAATTGTTGTGAATTGGCAATAAGACCGTCAATGTGTTTTTCTTTGTCGCCAGATAATACGACTTTGTTGCCTTCGCTATCTAGCTCTTCAGCATATTGCACGTCTTCTGGTACATCTTTATAAACATTCGCAACTTCACGAACGTAAGCATCGCCATCTTTATCAATGATGCCTTGTGCGATTTCTTTAACGTAATCGCCTTGATATGCATTTTTAGGGAATACAAGGTTTTGTCCAAGTAATTCCAAATAACGTAAATAAGTAGAAGTCGCCAAAATATCCATTTGACGGCCAGCATCATTTACATAATATTCGCGATCAACTTTAGCACCTGTCGCTTCAAGCAAGTTTGCAACAGTCATACCATAAGCAGCCCCGCGGCCATGACCTACGTGTAGGCTAGAGGTCGGGTTTGCAGAAACGAATTCAACTTGAATTTTTTTAGCTGCATTTGATTGGCTACGACCAAAGCTTTCTTTTTGAGCCTGAATCTGGTCAAGAATTGCAAAACGTTGATCTGCATTTAAAAAGAAATTGATAAAACCAGGACCTGCGATTTCAGCTTTGCTGATGTCTGCAACTTCTGGTAGCGCTGCGAGAATTTTCTCAGCTAAATCGCGTGGTTTCATACCAGCGGCTTTAGAGCCGATCATGGCAATATTAGAAGCAAAGTCGCCATGGCTTCGGTCTTTGGTGCGCGTTAAATTGCTTGAATTATTCCAATCCGAAGGAAGCACACCTTCTTGCTGAAGGGTTTGCACTGCATGGTCGAGAGCTGCTTGTATTGCCGTATTCATATCAATCGAAAATAGATGTCGCAGAAAAACGTCAAATATAGCAAATTTCCTATGAGTTAGGGGAGTGCATTTAACGCTTTCACCTAATTTCTTTCATGAAGTTTCCGAGAACTATTTTTTTCATAAATATTAAAAAATAAAATTAGTAAAATTCTAAAAATACGTAAATACAGGCTTTTTAGGTAATATTTTTGAAATTATAAGATAGTAAAACACTTGGTATTTTTTATGGAAATGTAGTATAGGGCAAAAATATAAGATTTTAAGTCATATATGGAGTTAAGAAAGAATAGTTTTAAAAAGATGAAAAATGTAAATAATTAATTTTTAATATTAATTTTGTTATATGTTTTTTCTAAATAGTATTCAATTTCAATATCACAGTTTAAAATACCTATTTTGTATTAAATAGTCTTAAGCTTACGCATACAACGAGCTTTAGAGAGTGCTGAAACTGTACTTTTCTGAGTTCTAAGCTGGAAAATGAGATAGGCAATGATATCAGGTCACCCAAGTAAACATCCCCTTTATATCCCTTATGCAGGCTATACACTTTTAGAGTTACCCCTTTTAAACAAAGGGTCCGCTTTCACTCAAGAAGAAAGAAGTAACTTTAACTTACACGGGTTGCTTCCACATATTATTGAAACTATCGAAGAGCAAAGCCAACGCTCTTATCAGCAATATTGTGCTTTCAATGATGATATTAATAAGCACATCTATTTACGTAATATCCAAGATACCAACGAAACTCTGTTCTACCACTTAATTGAAAATCATCTTGAAGAGATGATGCCAATTATTTACACGCCAACTGTGGGTGAGGCATGTCAACGTTTCTCTGATATCTATCGCCGTCATCGTGGTGTTTTCATTTCATATCCAGATCGTGATGTGATTGATGATATTTTGCAAAACGTTAATAAAAATAATGTCAAAGTCATCGTGATTACAGATGGTGAACGTATTTTAGGTCTTGGTGACCAAGGTATTGGTGGCATGGGTATTCCAATTGGGAAACTTTCGCTGTATACCGCATGTGGTGGTATTAGCCCTGCTTACACATTGCCAATCACAATCGATGTAGGGACGAATAACCCTCAATTATTAAATGACCCGATCTACATGGGATGGCGTCAACCACGTATTAGTGGTGATGAGTATTATGACTTTGTAGATATGGTGATTGAAGCTGTAAAGCGTCGTTGGCCAAAAGCGCTCATCCAGTTTGAAGATTTCGCACAAAAAAATGCGATGCCACTTTTAGAAAAATATCGCGATAAAATTTGTTGTTTCAATGATGATATTCAAGGAACAGCAGCGGTTTCTGTTGGTAGTTTAATTGCTGCAAGCCGTGCAGCAGGCAAACAATTAAAAGACCAAACAATTGCTTTCTTAGGTGCAGGTTCAGCTGGTTGTGGTATTGCAGAGCAAATCGTTGCACAAATGGTTTCAGAAGGACTAACCGATGCTGAAGCACGTGCTCGTGTTTACATGGTGGATCGTTTTGGTTTGATCACTGAAAACCAGCCAAATCTATTAGACTTCCAACGTAAGTTAGCTCAAAAAGCTGAAGTAGTAGACCAATGGGGCAATATTGAAGAAGTGATTTCACTGCTTGATGTTGTTAAAAATGCCAAGCCTACAGTATTAATCGGTGTTTCTGGTCAGCCGGGCCTATTCACCGAAGAAATTATTAAAACAATGGCTGCCAATTGTGAACGACCAATTGTGATGCCGTTATCTAACCCGACTTCGCGTGTAGAAGCAGTACCGGCGGATATTGTGGAATGGACTGAAGGTAAAGCATTAATTGCAACGGGTAGCCCATTTGCACCTGTAAATCATCACGGCAAGCTTTATAATATTTCGCAGTGCAACAACTCATACATCTTTCCTGGTATTGGTTTAGGTGTGGTAGCATCAGGTGCTAAACGCGTTACAGAAAACATGCTTATGGCTTCAAGTAGTGCTTTAGCAGACAGTTCACCGTTGCTGAAAGATCCACAAGCTGATTTATTGCCACCTTTAGGTGAAATTCAACAAGTGTCTAAAGTGATTGCATTTGAAGTGGCAAAAGCTGCAATGGCAGATGGTGTGGCTGTAACCATTAGTGATGATTTGCTTAAGCAGAAGATTGATCAATCGTTCTGGAAACCAGAATACCGTAAATATAAACGTATTCCTTTCTAAGAATGAGAATGTGAAAAGAGGAGCTTAAGCTCCTCTTTTTTTCTTTTAAGCCTCTAAAATTTCTTCTAATAATTCTTCACTTGGTGCAAAGTAATATGCCCCGTCAAGTGGTGTCACGAAGTGCAGTAAGCGGTCATGAATGCCATCCCCACTTGTACCAAACATGCGCTTTAACATCGCATCAATAATGCTCAGGTCTTTAGTGTAAGCAATGAAGAATAAACCTTGATCACCTCGACCGTCACCATAAGGTAAGCTGTGACGTAGGATTTCCATTTCTTCGCCTTCCTCATCTTCAACGACAGTACGAGCGACATGGGCATTTTCCGGTTTAACATCATCATCTAATTCAATAGATTCAAGCTTGGTACGGCCCATGACATTTTCTTGTGCATCGACTTTAAGTTTTTTCCATTTTTCCAAGTCGTGTGCATAGCGCTGCGCAAATATGAAACTACCATCTGCAAATACTCCAGCACTTTCTGGGAGGAGAGCAGTTTCTGCGCGGTCATCTGGAAATTGAGGGTTTTCAGTACCATCTATAAAGCCAGTAATATCGCGACCATCGAAATAACGGAAGCATACACGCTCATCCAGAACTTCAACTTTATCTTTAATCCCTTCAAAAAATGCTTGGCTTAAAGCAAAACAGATATCAGAACGCATACTGGCAATGTGAATAAGCACATCAGCTGGTACGACTGGCATATTGAATGCGCCATTTTCTGGTTCAAGTTGTTTAAAACCAGCAGGAGATTGGCTGTAAAGCTGCTTCCAAAGTTCTGGACCAAAAGCGACTGCTGTTTTAATTTGTGCGTCTGAATGTTGAGTAATGAGACGGTCACGTGTTTCGAATAAAGCTTCGAGTTGTTCTTTTAATTCAGCAATTGTTAAATCTTTTAAACGAAGAACAATAAAACGGGCATGATCTGATGGTAATGGCAAAATGACAGATTGAGCAGTCATTAGAAGATCTCTCCTCAATTATAATTTAGTATGAGCTTCAATTATTGTGCCTGATGCGAAGAGCCGTTAGTAGTCTATTTATTGATTTTATTGTTTGAATTATCGCCACGATAGTTTTATAAAACGGTATAATTCCACTTTTATTATCTATTTCGCTATGTCTTTGCAAGTTTGGTTTGCTTATATGTTGGCCTGTTGGGTCATTAGTATTTCTCCGGGAGCAGGGGCTATTGCTTCTATGTCGAGCGGCTTAAATTATGGCTTTAGACATGGCTACTGGAATGCGATCGGTTTGCAAATCGCCTTGTTAATTCAAATCATGATTGTAGCGGCGGGTGTAGGTGTTCTATTCGCAACGACGCCATTAGCTTTTCAGGCGGTTAAGTGGTTTGGGGTAGCTTATTTATTGTATTTAGCCTATTTGCAGTGGACAGCACCAGTAAAAGATATAGAAATTCAACACGAAAAAAAGGATAAATCTGTTTCTGCTCTGCTGTTCAATGGATTTGTAGTCAATATCAGTAACCCTAAAGCCATCGTATTTTTATTGGCAGTTTTGCCTCAGTTCTTAGATTTAAGCAAACCCCAATGGATACAATACCTGATTATGGCAGCCACTATGGTTACGATTGATTTGATTGTAATGGCTGGTTATACAGGGCTAGCTTCAAAAGTTTTAAGATTGCTACGTTCTCCTAAGCAACAAAAATATTTGAACCGTGGTTTTGCTGTCATGTTTAGTTGTGCAGCGTTATTGCTAAGTACGGTCCATCAAGCAGCCTGATTTAGGCCGCTTGAGTTTGATTTTTGATTTTTTGAACCATAAAGATAAGTGCAAAACTCAACGCCATACATAAAACAATACTGAGGCCAGTCGAGATATTAAGTGCTGCGCTTGACCATAGGCCAACACTGACACCGAGTTGAGCTAAAACAAAGGCCCAAATAACCATCTGCTTTGGAGAGTAAGCGAGTAATCGAGCGCTCAATGCTGGAATAACCAGTAGTGCCCCCATTAAAAGTGAACCTACTGCACGTAAAGCCAATACTGTAAATAAGGCTAGCAGTAACATAAAAATGAGACGTTGCCATTTCGCATTCACACCTTCACTAATTGCAATATCCGGATCAATGGCAATTTGAATTTGAGGCTGCCAAAAGCGATAAAGAATTGCCAGTGATACTGCAATAATTAATGTGAAAACAGGTAGGTCTGGCCAATCAATACTTAGTAAGTCACCAAACAAATAACTTAAAAGCTCCGGTCTTAAACTTGGAACATGTTGAATAAACAGGAGGCCACTACATAGTAATGTTGCTGAGCATAGGGCAAGCAAAGCATCGTTTGGTAAACGATTGTCATGTAAGGCCCACAAAATAGCGACTAATAAAATTGCAGTACCTGCTACGCCAAGCCAGAGAGGAAGGCTTAAAGCACCAGCAATTGCTACCCCAAGTAAGGTTCCATGTGCCATGGTGTCTGCAAAAAAAGACATTCGTCTCCATAGCATGAGACAACCAAGTGGTGCAGTCAAAAAGACTAATAAGGTTCCCATAATCCATGCGGGTAACAATAATTGTAACCATTCCATCATGGCTTAAGCTTCCGGTTCCGGGTGAATGTGAGGTCTGCTATTGTGAGGGCAGGGGTGTGCAGCGTCACCATGCGCACAGTGATCATGATGATGTTGATAGAAAACTCGCTGAGTACCGAATATTGCTTGGTATTCAGGATGTTGCTGAATACTTTCTGGTAAGCCGCTACAGCATATATGCTTGTTTAAACAGACAACGCGTTGAGTTCCCTGCATGACCCACTGTAAATCATGGGAAACAATTAAAATGGCACAACCATAACGCTCTGGCAGACTACGTACATATTCATAAAGCTCAGCTTCTGATTGAATATCTAAGCCTTGCATGGGCTCATCAAGAACGAGGATATCTGGCTTTCTAAGTAAAGCACGTGCGAGCAGTACACGTTGGCGCTCTCCACCAGAAAGTTGCTGAACTTTTGATTGTTGTAGTTTGGCAATACCGGTGTCTTGAATAATTTCCTGACGAAGGGCAGGGCTACACTTTTCCAGATCTAATAAATCTTGTACCCGTAAAGGAAGACTATGAGATGGATTAAATTTCTGAGGCACATAAGCCATTTTTAGTTTTTTATTGCTTATGACGCGTCCACTACTTGGCTTTAAAATACCAAGTAGAACTTTAATTAAAGTTGATTTACCTGCGCCATTAGGACCAATTAAGGTCACAATTTCATTTTCATGCAGAGCAAAATCAACTTTTTTTAATATATCCCGCTGATCACGATGAACAGAGACCTGTTCAAGTTGAATCAAAACAGGATTTAGCGAGCTGTGCGGCACTGCTGGCATTTCCCCGAAATTTCTATAATGCTGTGTTGTGCTGCGAAATCATCTAAAGCTGCAAGTTGGTCAAGTTGTTGGGTTAGACCTTGTGAAGATGCTTCTTTAACCGTGTGACATTCGGTACAAATCAGGAATGCAGCCTGATGACCTTCACGTGGGTGACAGCATGGTATATAAGCATTAATAGATGTTAAGCGATGAATAAGACCCTTTTCTAATAAAAAGTCTAAAGTTCTATAAACAGTAGGAGGGGCGGCAGGGCGATCTGTTTGACTTTTAATACGTGCTAATAAGTCATAGGCACCCATAGGACCTGAAGCATTTAAAATGAGTTCAAGAACTTCTTTACGCAAAGGCGTAAGGCGTGCACCGACCGCAGTACATAAAGTTTCTGCTTCAGCTAAACGACTTGCGACATTATGGTGATCATGTACACCATGCAAAGAATCATGATGTTCATGCATGCAAGAACTCATAGACATAACCTCAAATTTTTAATGGAATATTAGCATGAAGCGGTGCTTCATTCGATTAATCTTAGGTATTTTTGTAACTTTGTTATATTATAACATGCTTCGAGCTATTACTAATTGATGGTCTGTCATGTTCCGCGTTTTTGTTTTCAGTATGTTCTCTCTTATGAGTACGTTAGGTTGGAGTCAGGGTTTGGTTGTCTCTACGCACCCAATCTATTTGATTGCAAAAGAAATTACCAAAGGAGTTGAAGAACCCCAGTTATTGCTTCAAGGGCAAAGTGGGCATGATGTACAGTTAACACCAGCACATCGTAAAGCAATTAACGATGCTTCTTTAGTGATCTGGTTAGGAAAAGCTCATGAAGCTCCGCTCAACAAATTGCTAAGTAACAATAAGAAAGCAATTGCTTTGTTAGATAGCGGTATTCTTTCTATTTTGCCGCAGCGCAATACACGTGGGGCTGCGTTACCAAATACTGTGGATACGCATGTCTGGCTAGAACCAAACAATGCAGTACGTATTGGCTTTTTTATTGCAGCTTTACGTTCACAACAGCATCCTGAAAACAAAGCGAAGTATTGGAATAATGCAAATACATTTGCACGAAATATGTTGCAGGCGGCTCAAGCTTACGATAGCTCAAGCAACGGTAAACCGTATTGGTCTTATCATGATGCTTATCAATATTTGGAGCGTTCGCTAAACTTAAAGTTTGCGGGTGCTTTAACGGATGATCCGCATGTAGCTCCTACAGCTGCACAAATAAAGTACCTTAATGATAGTCGACCAAAAGCTCAGATGTGTTTACTTGCAGAAAGTTTTACAACAAAAGGGCAATATCAAAAACTGGGTAGTATTACCTTCCAACCCGTTGATGAAAGTATGAATAATGAAGATAATTTTGTAACAGCATGGAAGAAACTGGCGATAAAAACTGATAAATGTGTATTAAATACGCAAAAGTGAGATAAAAAGTAAACAAAGGCTGACTGTAGCGTCAGCACCACCTGTCACGAAAAACCCCGACTAAAGTCGGGAAAAGATTGCATGTTCAGGGGTGTAACTCTATAATGCCTGCGATTAAAAGCGATCATCAGCTAAACTTGTCAAGCATTTATGCTGTGAGTGGATAAAAATGAGCCAAACTAGTCGCTTGATTGACCGACGATTAGCAAAAGCTTTGGTCTTCTTACAAGCATGCATGATCCCTGTTTCCGCACTTGTGGCGTGGAGCATAAAAGACATGACAGCAGCATTAAGTGCGGCACTTGGTGCATTGGTCTGCTGGCTTGCTACGAGCTATTTTGCGTGGCAATCCTTCAGAACGGCAGGTGCGAGAGCATCTAAACAAGTGCTGTCTAACATGTATAGGGGCATGTTAGGCAAATTTGCAATCATGATCGTTGGATTTATTTTGATTTTGAGCAATGTTAAACCTTTATCACCGTTAGCATTGCTGTTTGGTTTTATTCTCGTTCAAGCGATGTCGTGGGTTGCTCCTTTTTGGGTGTCACGTCTACAAAAACGGGTATAGAAACAAGAAGAATTGAAGATTTTTTGGAGGGTGGCGAGATATCGACAGTACGCCGATGTTCGTTTCCCTTCTTTTTAGTAATTGACATTGACCAGGTGTGATTTATGGCTGCTGAAGAACATGCCCTCACTTCGACAGAGTATATCAAGCATCACTTGACCAATATGACCTATGGCAAAATGCCAGATGGTACATGGAAATTGGCTGAGACTGCTGAAGAAGCTCATTCGATGGGGTTCACTGCAATTCACTTGGATTCAATGGGTTGGTCAATTGGCCTTGGTGTGATTTTCTGTTTGTTATTTTGGATAGTTGCGAGAGCTGCAAATGCTGGCGTTCCAACAAAATTCCAATCTGCAATTGAAATGATCATTGAGTTTGTTGACTCAAGTGTCCGTGATACTTTTCATGGCAAATCACGTTTAATCGCTCCTCTTGCACTCACTATTTTCGTGTGGATTTTCCTCATGAACTTAATGGACTTGATCCCAGTTGACTGGATTCCTCAAGTTGCTGCATTTGTGGGTGCTAACGTATTTGGTATGGACCCTCACCACGTTTACTTCAAGATCGTTCCATCTACAGATCCAAACATTACCCTTGGTATGTCTTTATCTGTGTTTGTACTTATCTTGTTCTACAGCATCCGCGAAAAGGGTGTTGGCGGTTTCGTAGGCGAGTTGGCACTTAACCCATTTAACCCAAGTAATCCAGTTGCAAAAGCGTTGCTTATTCCAGTGAACTTGATTTTGGAATTGGTAACATTCCTTGCTCGTCCTATTTCATTGGCTCTCCGACTATTCGGTAACATGTATGCCGGTGAGTTGATCTTTATCCTGATCGCATTATTGCCGTTCTGGATTCAATGGGCGTTATCTGTGCCTTGGGCGATCTTCCACATTCTTGTAATCACGTTGCAGGCATTCATCTTTATGATGCTTACCATCGTTTACTTGAGCATGGCAAGCGAAAAACATTAATGGTATTGCCTAACTGTCAAACGATGGTTGGGCTGAATTTTTTTAATTTAATTTGGTAATAACCTAACCTCTGAGGAATTTTTCATGGAACTCACTTTAGGTCTAGTTGCAATTGCATCTGCTATCTTGATCGCTTTCGGTGCTTTGGGTACTGCGATTGGTTTTGGTCTTTTGGGTGGTCGCTTTTTAGAAGCTGTTGCTCGTCAACCAGAATTAGCTCCACAACTTCAAACTCGTATGTTCTTAATCGCGGGTCTTCTTGATGCTGTGCCTATGATCGGTGTTGGTATTGGCTTGTTCTTCATCTTCGCTAATCCATTTGTAGGTTAATCAGCTTAATTCCTAAATCCACTATTTGAGGAATTGCAATGAATATCAACCTCACATTGATTGGTCAAGCGATTGCGTTTGCGTTTTTTGTCGCATTCTGCATGAAGTTTGTTTGGCCACCACTAATCAATGCGATTAGTGAGCGTCAGCGCAAAATCGCTGATGGCTTAAATGCAGCAGAAAAAGCGAAAGCTGACCTTGCCGATGCACAAGCGCAAGTAAAGCAAGAGCTTGATGCGGCTAAAGCACAAGCGGCTCAATTGATCGAACAAGCGAACCGTCGTGCAGCGCAATTGATCGAAGAAGCTCGTACTCAAGCTGCGGCTGAAGGTGAGCGTATTCGTCAACAGGCTAAAGAAGCTGTTGATCAAGAAATCAATTCTGCTCGCGAAGAATTACGTCAACAAGTAGCTGCCTTGGCAGTAACTGGTGCAGAAAAGATCCTGAACCAACAAGTTGATGCAGAAGCTCATAACGCCATGCTGTCTCAGCTGGCTGCTAAACTTTAAGCGAGGCGAATTATGGCTGAACTCTTGACGTTGGCACGTCCGTATGCCAAAGCAGCATTTGCTTATGCTTCTGAGCAAGGTGCAACAGACAATTGGTCGAATGCGTTACAAGTGCTCAGTGCTGCGGTGCAAGACGAAGCATTTTCCGCTTATTTAAATCGCCCTGAACTTACTCCTGCGGAGCAAGTGAAGCTTTTTGCTAAAGTTTTAGGTGAAGATCAGTCTCAAGCAGTGTCTAACTTTTTGACACTTCTTGCAGATAATGATCGATTAGTGTTGTTACCTGAAATTGCAGCAGAATATGAACAGCTTAAATCACAGAATAACAACAATGTGGATGTCGTGATTGAATCGGCTTTCCCGTTAACTGCTGAACAAGAGCAACTGTTGAAATCTGCTTTAGAAAAGCGTTTTAACAGCACAGTAACTGTTTCAGTTGAAGTTAAACCTGAGCTTATTGCAGGTGTTGTAATTCGTGCAGGCGATCAAGTGATAGATGATTCTGCGCTTAACAAGCTTGAAAAAATGCGTACTCGTCTTCTTGCATAATGCAAATGATGAAGACTGAACTAATAAAAGATTGAGGAATAGCGCAATGCAACAACTGAATCCATCCGAGATCAGTGCGCTCATTAAACAGCGTATCGGAGATCTGGACACCAGCGCGACCGCTAAAAACGAAGGTACCATTGTTATGGTATCCGACGGTATCGTGCGTATTCACGGTCTTGCTGATGCAATGTACGGTGAAATGATCGAATTCGACGGCGGCTTATTTGGTATGGCACTGAACCTAGAACAGGATTCAGTGGGTGCCGTTGTTTTAGGTAACTACCTAAGCCTTCAAGAAGGTCAAAAAGCTCGTTGTACAGGTCGTGTTTTAGAAGTTCCAGTTGGTCCTGAACTTCTTGGCCGTGTCGTAGATGCTTTGGGTAACCCAATTGATGGTAAAGGCCCAATTGATGCAAAATTAACTGATGCTGTTGAAAAAGTAGCACCAGGTGTAATTTGGCGTCAATCTGTAGACCAACCTGTTCAAACTGGTTATAAATCAGTTGATACCATGATTCCTGTGGGTCGTGGTCAGCGTGAGTTGATTATTGGTGACCGTCAAACTGGTAAAACAGCAATGGCGATCGATGCGATTATCGCTCAGAAAAACTCTGGCATTAAATGTGTATACGTTGCGATTGGTCAAAAACAATCAACAATTGCAAACGTTGTACGTAAGCTAGAAGAAACTGGCGCTATGGCGTATACAACTGTTGTCGCTGCTGCGGCTGCTGATCCTGCTGCAATGCAGTATTTAGCTCCGTACTCTGGCTGTACAATGGGTGAATACTTCCGTGACCGCGGTGAAGACGCTCTTATCATTTATGATGATTTGTCTAAGCAAGCTGTTGCTTACCGTCAAATCTCATTGCTTTTACGTCGTCCACCAGGTCGTGAAGCGTATCCAGGTGACGTATTCTATCTTCACTCACGTCTTCTTGAACGTGCTTCTCGTGTATCTGCTGAATACGTTGAGAAATTCACTAATGGCGCAGTAACTGGTAAAACTGGTTCTTTAACTGCATTGCCAATTATTGAAACTCAAGCAGGTGACGTATCTGCATTCGTACCAACAAACGTAATTTCGATTACTGACGGTCAGATCTTCTTAGAAACATCATTATTCAACGCAGGTATCCGTCCTGCTGTGAACGCGGGTATCTCTGTATCTCGTGTTGGTGGTTCTGCTCAAACTAAGATCATCAAAAAATTGTCTGGTGGTATCCGTACCGCTTTAGCGCAATACCGTGAATTGGCTGCGTTTGCTCAGTTTGCTTCTGACCTTGATGAAGCAACTCGTAAACAACTTGAACATGGTCAACGTGTAACTGAGTTAATGAAGCAAAAACAATATGCTCCTTACTCAATTGCTGACCAAGCTGTTTCTGTTTATGCATCTAACGAAGGCTATATGGCTGACGTAGAAGTTAAGAAAATCGTAGACTTTGATGCTGCGTTAATTGCTTACTTCCGTTCAGAATATGCTCCGTTGATGAAACAAATCGATGAAACTGGTGACTACAACAAAGACATCGAAGCAGCAATCAAAGCTGGTATTGAAAGCTTTAAAGCGACTCAAACTTACTAAGTTCAGTTTTAGTTAAGTTTGGTTCACGGATCAACCTTCGGAAGCTCGAAAGGGCTTTCGAATACTAGGTTAAGCGTATGGCAAATTTAAAAGAAATTCGCGCCAAAGTAGCTAGTATCAAGAGCACGCAAAAGATTACTCGCGCGATGCAAATGGTAGCTGCTTCAAAAATGCGTCGTGCGCAAGAGCGCATGGCTCAGGGCCGTCCGTATGCCGATAATATGCGCCGTGTAATTGCTCACTTGGTACAAGCAAACCCTGAATACAAACACCGTTATATGGTGGACCGCCCAGTTAAGCGTGTTGGTTACATCATTGTATCTTCAGATCGCGGTTTGGCAGGTGGTTTGAACATTAACTTGTTCAAGAAAGTTGTGCAGCATGTCAAAGCACAACAAGAGCAGTCAATTGAAGTTCAATTTGCTTTGATTGGTCAAAAAGCGGTTTCGTTTTTTAAGAATTACGGCGGTAAAGTGCTGGGTGCAACCACTCAAATTGGTGATGCTCCTAGTTTGGAACAGTTAACTGGCTCAGTGCAAGTTATGCTTGATGCATTTGATAAAGGCGAATTAGATCGTATCTATCTCGTATCAAATGGTTTCGTCAATGCAATGACACAAAAGCCTAAAGTTGAGCAACTTGTTCCTTTAGCACCAGCAGAAGAAGGCGATGACCTCAACCGTACTTATGGTTGGGATTACATCTATGAACCAGAAGCAGAAGAATTGCTAAATGGTTTATTAGTTCGCTATATCGAGTCTATGGTTTATCAAGGTGTGATTGAAAACGTCGCATGTGAGCAATCTGCACGTATGGTCGCAATGAAAGCAGCGACAGATAACGCAGGTCAGCTTATCAAAGACTTACAACTCATCTATAACAAGCTGCGTCAAGCCGCGATTACTCAGGAAATCTCTGAGATCGTTGGTGGTGCCGCTGCCGTTTAACATTATTAAGTTTGAATTGAGGAGACAGCAATGAGTAGCGGTCGTATCATTCAGATCATCGGCGCGGTTATCGACGTCGAGTTTGAGCGCACAAGCGTTCCAAAGATCTATGACGCTCTCCAAGTTGACGGTACTGAAACTACTTTAGAAGTTCAGCAACAACTTGGTGATGGTGTTGTTCGTACCATCGCAATGGGTTCTACAGAAGGTCTTAAACGTGGTCTTACTGTAACTAGCACAAACGCACCGATCTCTGTTCCAGTTGGTACAGCCACTCTTGGCCGTATCATGGACGTTTTAGGTCGTCCTATCGATGAAGCAGGTCCTGTTGCGACTGAAGAACGTTTGCCGATTCACCGTCAAGCGCCTTCTTATGCTGAACAAGCAGCTTCTACTGACCTTTTAGAAACTGGTATTAAAGTAATTGACTTACTTTGCCCGTTTGCGAAAGGTGGTAAAGTTGGTTTATTCGGTGGTGCTGGTGTTGGTAAAACCGTTAACATGATGGAATTGATCAACAACATCGCGAAAGCACACTCAGGTTTATCTGTGTTTGCTGGTGTTGGTGAGCGTACTCGTGAAGGTAACGACTTCTATCACGAAATGAAAGATTCTAACGTTCTTGACAAAGTAGCAATGGTCTACGGTCAGATGAACGAGCCACCAGGTAACCGTTTACGCGTAGCGTTAACTGGTTTGACTATGGCTGAATACTTCCGTGATGAAAAAGACGAAAACGGTAAAGGTCGTGACGTATTATTATTCGTCGACAACATCTACCGTTATACACTTGCAGGTACTGAAGTATCAGCATTGTTAGGTCGTATGCCATCTGCGGTAGGTTACCAACCTACACTTGCAGAAGAAATGGGTGTTCTTCAAGAGCGTATTACATCTACTAAGTCTGGTTCAATCACTTCGATCCAAGCAGTATATGTACCTGCCGATGACTTAACAGACCCATCGCCTGCAACTACATTTGCTCACTTAGACGCAACAGTAGTATTGAGCCGTGACATCGCATCTTCTGGTATCTATCCAGCGATCGATCCACTTGACTCAACTTCACGTCAGTTAGACCCATTAGTTGTTGGTCAAGAGCACTATGAAATTGCGCGCGCAGTACAAAACGTATTGCAACGCTATAAAGAGCTTAAAGACATCATCGCAATCTTGGGTATGGATGAATTGGCAGAAGAAGATAAATTGGTTGTTTACCGTGCGCGTAAAATCCAACGTTTCTTCTCTCAACCATTCCACGTAGCTGAAGTATTTACTGGTGCTCCTGGTAAATTAGTACCACTTAAAGAAACGATTCGTGGCTTTAAAGGTCTATTAGCTGGTGAATACGATCACATCCCAGAACAAGCGTTCTATATGGTTGGTGGTATTGACGAAGTGATTGCTAAAGCTGAGAAACTCTAATTTAAGGAGATCATCTCATGGCGACTATGCAATGTGATGTCGTAAGTGTTAAAGAGTCAATTTACTCTGGCGCAGTGACGATGTTAATCGCGAAAGGTGCAGGTGGTGAACTTGGTATTTTGCCAGGGCATGCTCCACTTGTAACCTTGCTTCAACCGGGCCCGATTCGTGTTCTGTTGGAAAATGGTACAGAAGAAATCGTCTATGTATCTGGCGGTGTTTTAGAAGTTCAACCTCATGTTGTGACGGTTCTTGCAGATACTGCAATCCGCGCTGACAATTTGGATGAAGCTGCAATTTTAGAAGCGCGTAAAAATGCTGAACAATTGCTTGCAAACCAAAAGAGTGATTTGGACTCAGCTGCTGCGTTGGCTGCCTTGGCAGAAACCGCTGCACAGCTTGAAACTATCCGTAAAATCAAAAACCGCGCTCAATAAGACGCGGTTCGAGATTGAAAAAGCCACCTTTCGGTGGCTTTTTTTATTGCTAAAAAGAAAATTAAGAATCAGTTTTTGAATCTGATTTTTCATCTCCTGCCATAATCATAGCAGCGAGCTTGACCATATCCATTTGGATGGTATTAAGTTGCTTTTCAATTTGGTCGAAATTAATTTGCTCTAATTTCCCATTTAATAAAGGCATGCTTAAAGCTTGCTGGTTTGCCTGTAGTAGGCTTTGACGGATATTTTCAACTTCCTGACTTCTGATATCTAAACCAAGCAAAGCTTGGTTTAAACCTTCTAACTGTGCTTTCAAAGTCGTCACAGTTGTTTTTAGCTCATGCTGATCTTTATCTTGAATGGCTTGTTCAACGTCAAGTTGAGTGTCCTTGAGCTTTTCGATATAGTCGCCAGCCTTTAACTGTAAGTTAGCGGCATCACGAACGATATAAAAAACATTACCATTTTTTAATTCAGTTTTATTTTGTGTAGCTGTGATTTCTTGTTGAGAGTCATCAGCTTGTTCTGATATTTGATCGTTAGTCTGAACGGATTCTTGTCCCTTTGCATGGTCTTGTGCCTGATCACATCCAAGTAACAACATACCTGAAGCAAAAATCACAAATGGGAAAAATGCACCTTGTAAAACTTTTTTCATAACTACAAACAATACCAACTGAAGCAAGTAGGTACTATATGCATAAAATATGTAGAAATAAGGTATTGTTGCAAATGAACAACATTTTGAGTAGACAATAAAAGGAGTGCTATAGCACTCCTTTTATTAGTTTGATGCAAAAATTATTTAGCTAATTCTGCTTCAACTGCTTTTACAATTTGTTCATCGTCTGCTGTTAAGTTAGGTGCAAAACGCGCAACAACTTCACCGTTTTTATTTACTAGGAATTTCTCGAAGTTCCATAACACTTCAGGGGCAGGGTTAGTAGGAATACCTAAACCTTCTAAGCGCTCACGGAAAGGACCTTCTCCAATACGTTCTGGTTGAGCTGTTGTTAGCACTTGATAAAGTGGATGTTTATCTTCGCCAGCTACAGAGATTTTAGAGAAAAGTGGGAAATGAACATCGTAGTTTAATGAGCAGAACTGTTGAATTTCTTCATCCGAACCAGGCTCTTGTTCTTTAAAGTTGTTTGCAGGGAAGCCTAAGATTTCAAGACCTTGATCTTTCTTTGCTTGATACAGCTTTTCTAAACCTTCGTATTGTGGAGTTAAACCACATTTAGACGCTGTGTTTACGATTAATAAAACTTTCCCTTTATATTGGTCAAGGTCAACCGTTTCGCCTGAAATAGCTTTCACTGGAATATGATATACAGATTGAGTCATGAGTCTTTCCTGAAGATTGTAATTGATATCAAGTAACGCATTTGTTTTAACTGCTATTCTTGAGTAGTGCAATAATATTCGTGTTCAAAAAATAAAAAGATATACAAAAGCAGTTTTACTATCTAATTATTTCTGATTTGAACAGGTGTTTGGCCTGTATATCTTTTAAAAAATTCGATAAAACTTGAGCTGTGTTGATATCCTAAATCGTATGCTAGGC
Source organism: Acinetobacter sp. AOR01_HL (assembly GCF_027855455.1). NCBI lineage: Bacteria > Pseudomonadati > Pseudomonadota > Gammaproteobacteria > Moraxellales > Moraxellaceae > Acinetobacter > Acinetobacter sp. AOR01_HL. Next base: position 47,643 of record NZ_JAKTIM010000028.1, read on the forward strand.
GTTTAATCGGTGTTCCTTGACGGATCTGATGAATGGCGTAAACAATTTTGGCTCGATTACGCCATTCGGATAGTGAAAGTTGTAGTTCTTGTTGGCTTAAGCGTAATAAATGACGATCACTGACAGAAAAGTTCTGAAGTAACTGCTGTAAAGAGAGATTAAAAAGTAATGGGTCTGAAAGCTTTTCTAAAATTGGCAGTAAAACAGGATGCCGTGTTTGTGGTAAATAATGAGAATAGGCGGGTGCTTGTTGTATTTGATCGAATAAAACCTGTAAAAGATGTTCTAAATATTCAGGCTTTTCCGTTTGTTTTTGCTGTTCCAATATTTGTAAAACTAAGGTTCGAAAGAAGGGCTGAATACTAAAGCATCGGCAGATATCTCCTAAAATAGAGCACAGCCGAGGATGTAAACGAATGCAGATATAATGAATTTCATGATCGATATGGGTAGATTGATGAACCGTTTGAGGGGGAATCCAAAGCCCATAGCTTGGAGGAGACAAGTATATTTGCTCTTCTACCTGTATTTCTAAAATACCATTTAAACTAAAATTAAAATCTCCCCATAGGGAAGCATGAGGACGAACAATATCTTCTTTTTCGTATAAAAATTCATGAACTTCTATACTCTCTAATAAAGAAAATTGTTGGTCCTCATTTTTCATGGGTCTACTCTAAGTAATATTCTAATTTTCACATGTTGCTTTGGGATTGTTTAAACCTTTGGCTAAGGTAAATGTACTAATTAAAGCTAAGGCAACGAAGCTTAATACCCCATAAATTAAAGTATTTTCATTGAAATGATCAACTACATAACCACCTAATAATGAACCTGTAGCAATCATGACTTGGAACATACCAACAAAAAGTGGCATACCTTTTTCTACAGCATGAGGTGCGTGTACAAACATCCAAATATTGGCAGAGGTAGGGAAGGCACCAAATGCGAAGCCCCATAATGCTGTAAGGACAATGGCACCAAACTCATGGATAGCAAAGATTGGGAAGCCAAAGAATACAATGGCAAAACATGTTCCAACGAAAGCTAAGGTATATCGAACATTTAAATTACCACTGTACCCTGCAAATGCATTTCCAAAAATACCGGCTATTCCGTAAAGCAATAATAATGAGCTAATAGTTGTGCCATTAAACCCGGCTACATTTTTAAAGAAAGGGGCTAAATAACTGTATGCACAGAAGTGAGCAAGCCCAATTAATAAAACAATAAGCATGCCGCTACGTGCTTTAGGTGTGCGTAATAATGCAGGTAAATCACGAATATGTATTGCTGACTCTGGTAAAAGTTTTGGTAAGAAAATAAGCTGAAGCACTAATACAACAAGACCGATAGCAGCTGTAATTCCAAAGGCACTGCGCCACCCATAAAACTCACTTAACCATGTTCCAATCGGTACACCTAGTACAGTGGCGAAAGTTACACCAGCCATTACTACAGCAGTTGCTTTGGCGATAGGTAAATTTGCAGGTGCGAGCTTACCGCTTAAGGCAATTGCTGTTGCCCAGAAGCCACCAATTGAAATCCCTAAAATCAAACGGCTCAATAATAAAACATGAAAGTTTTCTGCAAAAGCCGTAATGGTATTGGCAATCACCATAATAGCAGTCAGTAAAAGAAGCACATAACGACGGTCGAGTTGCTTTACTGAAACGGGTAATAGAGGGGCTGCAATCGCTGCCATAATGCCGGGTACTGTAATAATAAGACCTGCTGTACCTACAGAAATGTGTAAATCGGCTGCAACGCTATTTAAGACACCAACAGGTAAAAATTCACTCGTTACCAAGGCAAAGGCTGCGATGGCAACAGCCAAAATAGCAAACCAGCTCCCTTGTGTGGAAGTCATGGGTCGTGCTTTAGAGGTAGTAGATTGGTCCATAAAAAAATCCTTACTTTGCTAAATTCGAAGTGAAGAAAGGCAAATTTATAATTAACTAACGATCATTATGAAAATAAAATAGTTGATAAAAAATTGAACGTCAATTAATTTAATAACGATTGTTATAAAAATAGATGTGATCTTTATGACAAATAGGCATGAAACAGATCTTGTTAATGAGGACACGTTAAAAAAGAAGCGTGGACGCCCTAAATGCTTTGATGAGCAGCAAGTGTTAGAGAAAGCTATGTTACTTTTTTGGGAACATGGCTATGAAGCCACCTCTATTAGTGACTTAACACATGCTTTAGAAATTACAGCGCCTAGCCTATATAGTGCTTTTGGCGATAAGGCAGGTTTGTTTTACAAAAGTATTGACTATTATCTCGCTCATGAAGCATGTCCTATTGAAACGATATTTTTAGAAGCAAAAACTGCAAAAATTGCTTTTGAGTTATATCTTTATGACAATGTAAAACGATTGGTTCAACCCAATAAGCCAGCTGGCTGTATGTTGGTAGTTGCTGCTATGAACTGTTCTGATGCCACACAAGAGGTACAGCAAAATCTTTTAGATAAGCGAATAAAGACTAAAGAAAAATTATTAAAACGTCTCGAACAAGGTGTAGAGCAGGGCGATTTGCCTACTAATGCCCCTCTACAAGAAATCACTGATTTTTATGCGACTGTTATTCAGGGGCTTACCATTCAGGCTAGAGATGGTGCAAATACCGAACAATTACATAAAGTGGTAGAACATGCCATGAAAGCTTGGACATTATTTTAAAAAATAAATGATGTCTTAAGTTCAATATCAATGTCGGAAATACGATATTTCAATTTATTAAGACATTCTTCAAAATAAAGTCTCTTTTGTAGTTGGTGTATTACTATGAGTCAGGTCATGAAATATCACAAATGGGCATTTATTTTTCCCATTCTGGCAGTACTGATTTGGTCTTTAAATATTGTAGTCACCCGCTATGTCTCGGACTATATTTCTCCGGTAAGTATTAGCTTTTATCGGTGGTTAATCGCTTTCATTATTTTGACTCCATTTATGTTTTTGTCTGTTTGGAGACAAAGACGACTAGTAATACCCTATTTACCTAAGCTTGCTGTGTTAAGTGCATTTGGGATGGTGCTTTATCAAGGCTTGGCTTATACGGCTGCCCATTATACCAGTGCAACCAATATGGGAATTGTGAATGCTTTTATTCCTATATTCACGATTTTTGTTTCGCTTGCCATTTTAAAAGATGTACCTAATCGATTTGCAGTTTTTGGCAGTATTTTGTCTTTTGCTGGTCTGCTATACGTTATGTCCCAAGGAAATGTTAATAAGCTTTTAAGTGGTGGCGGGCACCTTGGTGATGCATTGATGATTATTGCTGTGTTTTTCTATGCATTTTATGGAGTTTTCTTAAAGAAATGGCAGCTTCCACTTCCAATCATGACAAGCTTATACGTTCAGATTGGGTTTTCCGTGCTGTTCCATCTTCCTTTAATTTTCTGGTTTGGTCTGGATGCCTTAAATGCACAAAATGCACCAAGTGCAATTTATGCCGGTGTATTTGCTTCTTTAATTGCGCCGTTAGTTTGGATGTTAGCCGTACAACAACTTGGGCCAAATAGAACCAGTATCTTTATGAATCTTGTGCCAGTTTTCACCGCCATTATTGCAAGTATCTGGTTATCTGAACAATGGACCATATATCACACCTTCGGCGGAATTATGATTCTGGTGGGCATTATCATGGCACAAAAGAAGGTTAATTCTAAAAAATCAGATCTTTTGCCAGAGCAAAATTAAGAATCATAAAAAAACTATGGCATATTTTTAAAAAAAGTGATGAAAATATGCCAGTTTTTTATCAATCTAAGCTTTTCTATATGATTTATAAATATATTTATGAAAAGATTTTGTAACATAAATATTAAAAAAGGCCAATAAAAATATTAATATAATTTTAATTCAACTGCTAAAAACGCCAAATTCCCTACACTTTTCATGCTTTTTTTAGAGAAATAATATATTTCTCACATTAAGTCTCTTGCCACATAATAGCGACCACTACGAAAGGTGCTCTTTTAAGCAATTTTTCTTTCGTTCCAGAGATATCCAAACCCTCTGGATGTGGTATATACCCATCCTTTTTTATGCTCAGTTATCCCTATATAACTGAGCTTTTTTTTGTCTGGAATTAAGGGCGTATCACTTCACCAGTTAAGGCGTTAATGATGCGGCTTGGCTGTTGGCTTTGGCCTAAATCACCATTGAGATAGTTTAATTGTGAACCAAAGTATTGGCAGGCATCTTGTAAAGAATGTGCAGGTTCTTGTCCACTAGGGTTGGCACTCGTCGATACAATAAAACCATGAAAAGCATTGCATAAAGCGACACATAAAGGATGTGTCGTTACACGTACTGCAACAAGAGGATGCTCGCCTTTAATCCATGAGGGAATGTGTTGATCAGCAGGTAATAGCCAAGTTGTGGCTCTTTCTGAGGGTTGATGGTTCGTCCAGCAATCAATAATTTCTTGCTGAGTAGTTTGCGGTAAGGAAGTTAGTAGATGTTCTACTTGACTAATATGGCCAGCCAATAAAATGACGCCCTTTTCAATAGGACGCTGTTTCAATTCAAGAATTTTTTGAAAAGCTTGTTCATTAAATGGATCACAGCCTAGTCCCCAGACTGCCTCAGTTGGATATGCCAAAACTTGACCTTGTTGTAAACATTCGGCTGCTTCGGTCACTGAGGTCGTAATCATGGTAATACTTTCCTTTCAATCAAACAGAATCGCTATTGTGCGCTCTAATACTAAGAACGACAACGTAAATACAGCCCTGATTGTTGCATACATAAACCGAGTAGTTCTAGTTCCATTAGTGAAGAGGTCAGTTCAGAAACTGGAATATTATGGTGAACTACAAGCTGGTCAATATTTTGTCCCACCCAGTCTAAAGACTGATAAAGGTCAATCAAATGCTCAGGAATTTCTGGAGTATTCGTATTAGTTTCTTCAGTTTGATTTTGTTGCTGACTTTGCCATTGAGTGGGTAAAGCAAGATCCTCAATAATCTGTTCAGGATGGTCGATTAAAATTGCACCTTCACGGATAAGTTGATGGCATCCTTGATGAAACTCGCTATAAATATGGCCCGGAATCGCGAATACGGTTTTACCTTGTTCAGCAGCTTTATTGGCCGTGATGAGTGAGCCACTTTTTAATGTTGCTTCTACCACCAAAACGCCTAAACTCAAACCGCTGACAATTCGGTTTCTACGTGGAAAATGCTGTTGTAATGGCGGTGTACCCGGTAAAAACTCAGTAATAATGGCGCCGTTTTGAGCCAAAATATGTTCTGCAAGTTTTTTATTTTGAGCTGGATAAGTAGTGTCTAAGCCCGTACCCGTCACTGCAATGGTACGTTGATGAGCAGATGCACCTTGATGAGCGGCTTCATCAATGCCATAAGCCAGACCGCTACTAATGAAAAAGCCCTTTTCACTTAAGTAATAGGCAAAATCATAAGCGACCTGTCGTCCATGTGGGCTTGGTTTTCGGCTACCGACAATCGCAATTTGAGGTTGTAATAAAGCTTGCGCTTGACCTTTCCCAAAAATAATAGGTGGGTGATCTGTATAAGGAAGTAATTGAGTGGGATAGCCAGAGTCATCCGGCGTTAAAATAAAATCCGTATGTTGAACAACTTGTTGTACAAGTTGTTCAAACTGCGTCTGACCTTGGGGCGTTTGAAACTCGCTTACGCGTTTTAAGTGATTAGCATGTAGCCCTAGAGAGGACCACTTTGCTAAACCATCAGGTTGAGTGGCTTTTTCACAATTTCCAAAATAATCAATAATTTTTTTAAAGCTGACTAAAGAGTGCTGCACCAAATACCACACTTTAAGTGTGTGGTAGTGGTGTGAAGAAAGTTGAGTGAGCATTGTAAAAGGTACATCCAGCATTAATCATTAAATTGAGGTGGCTGAATGCTTGAACCAACCTTAATTGGTAAATCGCTCTCTAAAACATAAGCATAACTTAGCTGATCAAAAGTTCTAAAAACCATTAGACTGCCAATTTGTTGGCCAGGAAGTTGAATCACTTCTTTGGTTTTAGGGTCGCGAATTGATTCACCTTGTTGAGTAATATCAAAAACTTGACCTACTTGAATGCCCTGAGTTGTACCGCGATCCAAAGTCACTACACTATTTTTTGCAGCTCTACCAATTGAACCCATGACACGAATAATCTTGCCACCATCCGTCACTTGCTTCGCATCTACTGGGTAAAATAATGTTGGCAAAGTAGCTTGTTCTTCAGGCATAACACGATCGCCACGACGTACTTCAGCGTTATAACTATCTGTTAGTTCTAATGTAGTAATATCTTTTTCAGAAGAGACCGCAACACCTGAAGCAACCTGTAGTAGCTCAATCCCTAAACTATGCTTTTTACCTTTATTGTCTGTGAAATAGTAAGGTTCACCTTCTCGGTAGACTGCATAACGCTGCCCATTAATTAAGCCTTGTCCTCGTGCATAAATAGTCTGGCCTTTTCCTGCAAGTACACGTTGATCGGCTGTACCAACAATATAAGGTGTGTTGGTAATTGAGTCGGCTGGTAAAATAGTACTGTTCTCTAACCACTGTTTAATATGTTCAAGTGGAATAACCGGAACACTATTATTTAATGCTTCGACGCGAACTTGAGGTTGTAAGTGAGTGGTTTGCCCAGTGTAGCGGCGAATAATACCTACACAACCATCGCCCTCATCTTTACCGACTAAAGGACGCCCATCTAGGCTACATAATAGTAATCGGTCACCCGGATAGATCCAGTGTGGATTTTTAACATGTTGGTTGCTCGCCCAGATTTCAGGCCAACGCCATGGTTTATTTAGAAAATGTCCTGAAATATCCCATAAAGTATCCCCACGTTTTACAACATATACATTGGGTGCATTACTTTTAAGTGAGGGTGGATTATGGTTCGGACTGGTTGCATGAACCTCTGCTATCGTACCGATTGCGACACCTGTACAGAGCGCCAAAGCAAGTAAATGCTTCTTTATCCCCAAGGCATGAAAATTAACCATGCCGTTAAAAACCTTTTTCATTATGATAATTCCTAAAAATTATGTGTGCAGTTGCGTTATAATGGGCGGCTTACACACAATTTTTCGATGAAGTATTTCCTTCATTTGGTTTTTCAATCAATGGCATAAGTGAGGACGACAGTATGGCCTTATTACCTATTTTAAGTTTTCCTGATCCCCGTCTTCGTACCATTGCTAAGCCCGTTGAAGAAGTTACTGATGAAATTCGTCAACTTGCAGCAGATATGTTTGAAACCATGTATGCGGCACCAGGTATCGGTTTAGCAGCTTCTCAGGTCGATCGTCATATTCAGCTTATCGTCATGGATTTGTCTGAATCTAAAGATGAACCTATGGTTTTCATTAACCCCAAAGTAACTCCGCTGACTGAAGAGACGCAGCCGTACGAAGAAGGCTGTCTATCAGTGCCACAAATATACGACAAAGTTGATCGCCCGTCACGCGTGAAAATTGAGGCAATTAACCTTGAAGGTCAAGCATTTGAGATAGAAGCTGACGGACTTCTCGCTGTTTGTATCCAACATGAAATGGATCACTTAAATGGCAAATTGTTTGTGGATTATTTGTCACCACTTAAGCGTCAGCGTGCGCGTGAAAAAGTCGAAAAAATTGTTCGCCAACGCGAACGTGAAAAAGTTGCGGTAAAACGTTAATATTTTTCAAACACCAATATAGTGTGGATGTGATTTTTGGTTTTTCGTAGTGGTTTGCTGCTTGCCTGTGCAGCAGTATTTTTACAGATTGCGGTATTTCTACAGCCGCTATTACCGAAGCAATATCAAATTGCTCCGGTCTGTGAAACTATTACCCGTGCTTTGCTTAAACCAAAAGCACAGACGGAAGCCATGTCACATGCCATGCACCATTCACATCACCAGCATCATATCGAACAGGCGCAAGTACCTGACCATCATGATCACCATGATGCAAACCATCAGTGTCAATATTGTACCGTTTATGCCAATTTGGTTTTACCACCTGAATTCGGCGTAAAAGAGGTGCTTGTTCGTATACAAGTTCGCTTAGTCGCGTATCAACAAGCTTTCCGGCATGTTTACTTTGCGCTACAGCGACTTTTCCTACTCCCGCAAGGACGTGCGCCGCCTCTATTTGCATAAATAAAAGCAATTTTTGTTGGGGTCTTAACTGACTTCGATATCACTTTATTTATGTTTTAGAGCGTATAAAAAATGCCACATTCTAAATTTTTACTACAACCTTTATGGGTTGCGATGCTTGCTGTCTCTCATTCGGGTTTAGTGTTTGCCGAATCAGAAAAAAATGATGCCGATACCAACACACTTCATTCATTAGCACCTATTGTTGTTACAGCACAGCAAGGCAATGATGCAAATGGTCTGATCGTACACGCAGATCCAAAGCAACCTATTCAGCCAGTCCCTGCCACAGATGGCGCAGACTATCTGCAAAGTATTATGGGTTTTAATTCAATTCACAGCGGTGGAACAAATGGTGATGTGACATTCCGAGGTATGTTTGGTTCACGTATTAAAATTCTAACGGATGGCACAGAGAACTTGGGTGCCTGCCCAAACCGAATGGATGCTCCAACTTCTTATATTTCACCAGAAAGTTATGACCGGATTTCTGTGATTAAGGGACCACAAACGGTTCAATATGCCAATACTGGTTCAGCTGCAACAGTTCTATTTGAACGTCAGCCTGAAAAGCTTTCTTCTGAAAAACCCTATCGCGGTCAAGCGAGTGTCTTGCTAGGTTCATATGGGCGTATTGACCATAATATTGAAGCGGCTGTTGGCGATGAGAAAAAATATATCCGTTTAAATGCCAACCGTTCAGAATCGAATAGTTATCAAGATGGTGATGGCAATACAGTTCCATCAGCATGGAAAAAGTGGAATGCTGATGTAGCGCTTGGCTTTACTCCAGATGAAAACACGTGGGTCGAAATCACGGGTGGGAAATCTGATGGTGAATCGCTTTATGCTGGACGTTCAATGGATGGTTCTCAGTTTGCGCGTGAAAGTTTAGGGCTTCGTTTTGAAAAGAAAAATATCACTGATGTGATCAAGAAAATTGAAGGGCAGGTGAACTATAGCTATAACGACCATATTATGGATAACTTTAGCTTGCGTACACCACCATTAGTTGAAATGAATCATGGTGGTATGACCATGCTGATGCCAAATGCAATGGCCATGCAAGTGACACGCCGTACATTAAACTCACGTTTGGCAATGACTTCTGAATGGAACAAATGGAGTTTGATCACAGGCGTTGACTCTCAATTTAATAAACATGGTGGCAGCATGTCATCGCCAACAATGCCTTCTATGAATGTTCCATATCGTCAAGATATGCGTTTTCAATCATACGGCGCTTTTGGTGAACTTGGTTATCAATGGAACGATCAAAATAAGCTGGTTACAGGTGTACGTTTAGACCGAGTCACAGTTGAAGATGAACGTGCTGATTCTCAAGCAAAAGGCTTTAATACTAAACTTGAAAAGACTTTGCCAAGCGCATTTGTTCGCTGGGAAAATCAACATCCTGAGCATGACCTAAAAAGTTATATTGGTTTAGGTTATGTAGAGCGTATGCCTGATTATTGGGAACTTTTCTCGCCTAAACATGGTAATGCGGGTTCAACCAATACTTTTAACGGTGTGAATCCTGAGAAAACACTACAGTTGGATCTGGGTTTCCAGCAACAACATGGTGCTTTAAACACATGGGCTTCTGCCTATGCAGGCTTAGTAGATGACTACATATTAATGAGTTATCACCATCACCCAAGTATGGGAATGGATGGACATGATATGAGCCATGATATTACTGCGGGAGCCAAAAATGTCGGTGCAACCATTGCTGGTGCAGAAGCGGGTATTGGATACCAATTCACTGACCGTATTCAGGCAGATTTGAGTGCGATGTATGCGTGGGGCAAAAACACTACAGATGACAAACCGTTACCTCAAATTTCCCCGTTAGAAGGTCGTTTAAATATTCGCTATGTGGCTGACAAATATAACTTAGGTCTGTTATGGCGAGCTGTTGCTGAGCAAAACCGTGTGAGTCTACATCAAGGTAATATCGTGGGATATGACCTAAAACCAAGTAAAGGTTTTTCAACACTTTCTTTAAACGGAAGTTATAACCTTCATAAAGATATTGATGTCTCTGTTGGCATTGATAACGTATTAGATAAGACCTATACCGAACACTTAAATAAAGCGGGTAGTGCAGGCTTTGGATTTGCGAGCGAAGAGCAGTTTAACAATATCGGAAGAAATTACTGGGTTCGTATGAGCATGAAGTTTTAATAAGCTTTAGCGAATTAAAGAACTGAAATTATTAATTTAATGAGAGAAATGAAATGACTAATAAATTATCGCCTGAACAGTCCTGGTGGGGATGGAAGTTACTTATTGTGGCTTCTATCTTGAGTGTATTGTTTATGATTATTTTTTACTTGGCCATCAACAATGAGCCTGACTACATGCCAAGTCAAAAAAAGAAGCAGATGATGGAGTCACATGAGCAAATGAATCACGCTGAAATGCATAGTTCATCAGCTCAATAAGGTTCTTAATAGTTGAAAATGGAAGTCTGGATAACGGGCTTCCATTTTTGCTTTTTTAGATTCCAGAATTATTGATGCATACTTGCTAAGGTTTTTGCCTTACCTTGATTCTGATAAAGCGTTAAGCCAAGTTTTTGTATATTACGGCCTGATTTAGATAAAAACTTTTCAACTTTTGGTGAAAGCTTTGCGCAATTATAAAGTAGTAAATTACGCACAATTAAATAATAAGCAAACCATGAGGCAGATTGCTGAGGCAATCCGAGTAGTTTCATTCTTTTCTTACCAATAAAAAATTGGGTAAGTTCTAAATGTTGTCGATAAGCAAGTTTCTGCTGTAAAGAGCGTAAATGCAGATATTTTCTCTCAAAAGGTTCTTTCGACAAGCTCAATCCTAATTCAATACTGCTGTGATCGGAGCGAGGATGAGCAAACTGCATCCAGTAAAGTAACCTCCAACCCTCAGGTTCAGACTGAATAAGCCATTTTTCCTCAATACCCATTAACCAACCAACATAGCGCCAGAAATGTAAAAAACTCCTTGTCTCTTGTTTTGTTGGCCATATACCTAAAGCTCTAATACCGAGTAAAACGACACTGCTAAAAGCCAAATTAGTCATTGCTAAATCAAATTGATTAAGCGGAATTCCCCAAACCTCATTATCCCAACGGTCAGACTTTTTTAATTGCCGGCGAACGATTGCATGAATAAAGCGAACATAAATCGTTGACGTAAAACCTGCACTCAAACAAGAAAGCCCATGAGGTTCAGTAATATCCACCCACCATTTTGTGGTTTCTGCTAAACGTGTTCCCGCTTCTTTCTTTAATGCACCCGTTAAAATTAGCGGTTGATTAAATCCCGGATATAAATATCCCGCCATTAAGGATAAGTCTCTAAGAATAAAACCATTATTTATTCCTAAACGATGGGTAAATTTAACAGCCTCATCAATTTGTTGTTGGTCTAACCAATCAGGTTTTTGTTCAATGTAATTAAAGAAATTTTCTAACTCAGTAGGTATAAGCTCAGAGAGTTCATCACGGCCTTGAAATAATATCTTCTCAAAAATTATTCGGTGATCTTTGGGACTTTGCATAACCCAATCAATCACCTTATCCATTTCAATATCCCCTTCATAAAGAGCATGTTGTAAAGACACATATTCTTTATAGTTTGGTTGTACAGGTTTTCCACAACAGATATTTAAAAACTGAGTAAAGAAATTACTGTCTTGCATGTCATTAAAAGAAGCAAGTCGAGTCGGGCTAATCATTTGCATATCGTTACTTACTTATTGAACTGAATAATAAATAGGCTAATATGAATAATTATTCGCATTCAATTCGCATTTAACGAATAAAAAACGATGAGAAAAGTCCCACAGCAACAGCGTTCAAAAATTATTGTTGACCATATTTTAGAGGCGACACAGCAGTGTATCGCCCAGTATGGATTACTACATACGACGACGCCTAAAATTGCAGAGAAATCTGGAGTAAGTGTTGGGTCGATTTACCAATACTTTGAGAATAAAGATCAAATCATAGAAGAACTATTGCGCCGTAAAAGCGAATTGCTGGGGCAACAACTTAAAGAATTAGTTGTGCGACAAGGAAATATTCCTTTAGAGCTGCTCATTCCCTTAGCAATAGAGTTGGGATTTAATGCATTAAAAGCCGATCATGGATTTTTTATAGAAGTGCTGAAACACTGGCATGACTATAGTCATTCGCAAGCTGCTCAGATTTTAGAAAAGCATTTTTTTGAAGTAGGGCTATATACATTCAGTAGAAATCCTCATCAATGGGACTTCGAACAGGTGAAGCATAAGTCCTTTGTAATTATTAATAGTACGCTTTTTACGATGATGCGTTATGTAAGCCAAAACAATTTTCTTATCTCAGAACAACAACTTAAGCGAGAATTATCGAGCATGATACTGGCTTATTTAAGTCAAAAATAAAAAATTAAAATAATTATCAATATAAAACAAAGGCTTAATATTGGTATTGATTTAAAAATAAACGCTCGAGTCATTAAATTTTAATTTTCGCTTGCAAAGGGAATGAGATGGTCTATAATGCACATCCATCGGCGGTGATGCAGATAGAAACTTGTTGAAAAACAGTTACTTGTGATTAGATTGATTGCTTTAAGTGATGAAT
>NZ_JAKTIM010000029.1:0-14230 GCF_027855455.1 Acinetobacter sp. AOR01_HL
TCTCTAAAGGCTTATTCCACAATATAATTTTGAGATGAATAAGCCTACACCTAAAATCTACCGTACAACCAATTGGCCCACATACAACCGAGCTCTCATTAATCGTGGGAATATTGCCATTTGGTTTGATCCCAAAACACAATGGTATGCTCAACCAAAAAGCCAACATGGTCGAAATCAAACTTATTCCGATACAGCCATCCAATGCTGCTTAATGATTAAATCCATATTTCGTCTTTCTCTACGCATGGTCACTGGCTTTGTACAAAGCCTGATTAAACTTTGCGGATTAGATTGGACAGCGCCAGACTATACGACGCTTTGCAGAAGACAAAAACATATTGATATTGCGATTAGCTACCAAAAAAGTAGCAATGGTCTACATCTACTCGTAGATTCAACTGGTTTAAAGTTTTTGGGCGAAGGTGAATGGAAACGGAAGAAACATCAGCCTGAATATCGTCGACAATGGCGTAAGCTTCACATTGGTATAGATGCTGAAACGCTGCAAATACGTGCAGTTCAGCTCACAACGAACAATATCAGTGATTCACAGGTGCTCGGTGATTTACTTGGTCAAATACCACTTGATGAGCGAGTAGATTCTGTCTATACCGATGGAGCCTATGACACTAAATGCTGCAGACGAGTGATCTCAGATCGTCAAGCATATGCGGTGATTCCGCCAAGAAAAAATGCGAAACCGTGGAAAGATACAAAAGTTCATTCGCAAGAGAGAAATGAATTACTAAAAACAGTTAAGCGTCTAGGAAGAGCCCTTTGGAAAAAGTGGTCTGGTTATCATCGGCGAAGTTTGGTCGAAACCAAGATGCATTGCATCAAATTATTAGGCGATAAACTCTACTCAAGGAATTTTGACAGCCAAGTGAATGAGATCCATGCACGTGTAGCCGTATTAAATAAATTTACAGAATTAGGCAGACCTCATACCCAAGTTGTAACCTAAATTTTAGCAACTTAGGAAAACTTTACCTTCAAAGGCTTTATGCAACAAAGCCTAATATGATTAATTGACATAAATAGAAAAAATATATGTCAAAGAGGTCAATGATATTTAATTCACTTAAGAACCATAATTTGCACCAAATTTTACGCTGACACGATTCATTGAATAAAACCAAGTGAAAAGTTACGTAAAAAAGAAACCAATAATTTTATTGGCTTAAATAAAAAATCGAATATTACAAATAAGCGGAATGATTATGGATAACGTAGCTCAGCTAGAAACTGATACTAATTTCCAAAGCCGAAAGAAAATAACTTGGGGTGTTTTTAGTGTCCTGCTGTTATTTTTAGTTGCTGGCATCTTATATTATTTTTTTGTATACCGATTCTATCAATCTACTGATAATGCTTATGTACAAGCCGATGTCACTTGGGTGATGCCAAAGATTTCAGGCGAAGTGATGGAGTTATTAATTAACGATAATCAGTTTGTAAAAAAAGGGGAAACTTTAGCGGTATTAGACCATCGTGACTACCAAGCTCGTTATGACCAAGCCCGTTCTGTAGTCAGCTTAAAAGAAGCAGCGCTTGGTGTACAACAACAAAATGAAAAGTCTGCCAAGTCTTCAATTATTGAAGCTAATAGTGGTGTAGTGGCAGCACAAGCAGACCTGGCGCGTTTGAACAAAGAGTTCGAGCGTTATCAAGATCTATTAAAAGATGGCGTAATTACCCGACAAAATTTTGAAGGGATTCAGTCTCAATATTTAACCGCTCAGGCACAGCTCAGCAAAGCGCAAGCCGCCGTAAATGCAGCAGAAGCTCAGTTGGGGAGTTTACAAGCGAGTCGAGCGCAGCTTTTAGCAGATATTCAAAGTGCCCATGCAAATTTAAACCTGTATCAAGTCGATTTGGCTTCATCAAAAGTGGTTAGTCCTGTAAGCGGTAAAATCGGTAGTCTGGCAATTCAAAAAGGCTCACGTGTTTCTCCACAAACCCGCTTAATGGCGATCATTCCTGAAAATAGTTTGTATGTACAGGCGAACTTTAAAGAAACTCAAATAGAAAAAATGCATATCGGTCAGAAAGTTAAATTAAAACTTGATGCTTATCCAAGCCTCAACTTTACCGGAAAAATTGAGAGCTTTTCTCCCGCTTCAGGTGCGACTTTCTCACTTATGCCACCAGACAATGCCACAGGCAACTTTAACAAGGTTGTACAGCGTATTCCTGTACGTATCGCCATAGATTCAAGCCCACATATTGATTTGATAAAACCTGGAATGTCGGTGAGCGCCACCGTTGACCTAAGAACTTAATAATAAAATTTTGGGTAATCATAAATGAATAAGCATGTTGAAGCCGAGTGGAGGTTTCCCGCAAAAACTGCATGGGCAATTTTTGCTGCCATGATTTTTGGCAACTTCATGGCGATTCTTGATATTCAGATTGTGGCAAGTTCTCTAAACGAAGTTCAAGCTGGTATGAGTGCAAGTCGTTATGAAGTCACTTGGGTACAAACAGTTTATTTAATTGCCGAAATTATTGCGATTCCAATGTCGAGTATTGTCTCGCGAGTGCTTTCAACACGGGTGTATTACACCATCTGTGCAATAGGTTTTACGGTGAGTTCTTTACTTTGTGCTTTGTCATGGAACTTGGAAAGTTTATTAGTATTCCGTGGCATACAAGGGTTTATGGGGGGCGGTATGATTCCGACTTCCATGACGGCCTTGTACCTACTTTTTCCAGAAGCAAAACGCTCGTTGCCTTTGGTCATGTTTGGCATGATCAGTACTTTAGGTCCAGCAATTGGCCCAACCATTGGCGGTTGGCTCACCAATAATTTCTCTTGGCACTGGATGTTCCTGATCAATATTATTCCGGGCATTATCATTGCTACGGTCATCTACTCAGGTCCAAATATTGACCGTGCCAACTATTCACTCATCAAAAGCATGGACTGGTTCAGTCTAGTCGGTATGGCAATGTTTTTGGGTGGGCTTGAATATTTCCTCGATGAAGGCGCACGACATGACTGGCTTGCAGATACAGGTGTTCGGGTTGCTTTTATGGTCTGTGTTATAGGCGGCATGATTTTCTTCTCTAGAAGTTTTACTCAGCCTAAACCTTTGCTCGATTTATCGGTATTTAAAAATAAAAACTTTACCTTAAGTGCCATTACAACGTTTGTGATTGGTATGGCGCTGTATGGCTTGGGTTACATGATTCCTGTGTTTCTTGGGCAAGTCCGTGAAATGAACAGTAGCCAAATTGGTCACGTCATGATGGTGACAGGTATTGTCATGTTCTGCTTTGCGCCGTTTCTTGCGTGGCTCATTCCTAATTTTGATACCCGAAAAACCGTATTTGTCGGAATGATTCTGGCGGGCTTTGGCGTTTGGCTCAATTCACATTTGAGCATTCATAGTGATTATGACTTTATGTTTTGGCCGCAAATTTACCGTGGTATTGGCCTCATGATTTGCCTGATTGTGGTGTCACATTTGGCTATGAGTACATTGCCACTCAGTAAAGTTGCCGATGCCAGTGGTATTTATAACCTGATGCGTAATATTGGGGGCGCAGTTGGACTGGCTCTTATTAACTCATCCTTAGACTGGCTGACCGCCATGCATGTTACCCAGATTAATCAGTCGATGACACCACAAAACTGGATATTTACAGAAAGACTCGACCAGCTTACGGCGCAATATCAAGAAGTCGGTGCAAATGCCCAGCAAATCGCGCTCAGCGTGATCTATCGTGACATTCATTTTCAAGCACTGACATCGAGTTTCAATGACTTATTACGCATGCTCGCAATCATTATGTTTGTGACCGCCTTTTTAACCATATTTATGGATCGGGGGAAGAAAATGAATATGTAGCGATTTAGAAATAAAAGGCAGCTTTCAAAGAATGAAAACAATAGGGCATATCAAAACATATCCCTTCATAGAAAAAGAACATTGATATGAGTTTCGAATATCGTTGTATGAGATAGGGGAACTCACAGATCTGGATGTGGGAGATTAAAGTATTATGATTAATACAACATATAAACTGATTTCAAAATTGAACCTGAAAAACGCAACTTATGGGCAATATTTTGAAAAAGAGCAAATCGATACTGAACGATTGAAAGTGATGTATTCCATTTACGAGCAGTATTATGAAAATACCAGATTTTCTATTTTCGTAGATGATTTTAAAAATAAAAGCGGTGCGATCTTAATTTTTGACTCAGAAACAGATGAGATTGTCGGTTTCTCGACGGTAGTTGTACAGCATTTCTACTTAAACGGTAAAGATTACACCGTGCTCTTTAGCGGTGATACGGTCATTTTGAAAAAGTTTTGGGGCACGCGTACATTGCAAAGTACCATGCTCAAACTCATGATCAAGCTTCGAATTAAATATCCTTTTAATGAACTTTATTGGCTTCTCATTTCTAAAGGCTATAAGACTTATCTCTTACTTGCCAATAACTACTATGTGTATTACCCAAACATTAAAGATGAAAACCAACATCTTTCGGAAGTTGTTGAACATTACTGTGAAAAATTCTTTGGTGAATACTACGACAAAGAAGCCGGCTTACTCAACTTTGGTGACGACTATCAACCATTAAAAGGCGAAGTCGCACCGATTACTGCCGAAATGAGAGAAAAGAACCCAAATATTCATTTCTTTGAGCAGAAAAATCCAACTTGGAGAGCCGGTACAGAACTGCCATGTATTGGTCGACTTGGTTGGAAAGATATTGCCCGTTTCCCTGTAAAACTGATGACTAAACCGACAAGCAAAGGAAAATTTGAAGCGCAGTTAAGCCATAAAACAAAACGTAGAGAGGCTATCCAATGAAATCTAATCAATGGTTGACTCTCGGCTCGCATCTTATTTTAAAAAAATGGTGTGATGCATCTGACCGTAATTTCCAAAAACAGTTTAATGCCTTAGAGACTACGCAACGTCAAATTTTGCATTCGATTTTACAGACCTCTACTTTGGCCAAAGATAAACAGGTTCAAAACTATGAGCAGTTTGTAAAAGCTTTTCCTGCAACTCGCTATAGCGCTTGGCGAGAAGACATTCAGCGCTACCGTGAACAAAAGCTTTCACTCTCTAGCAGTAAACTGGTTCGTTTCCAGCCGACCAGTGGTTCGAGTGAACAAATCAAGTTTATTCCATATACCAAGTTGTTTTTAGATGAACTTGACCATGCGATTGCACCGTGGATGGCAAGTTTATACCGTAAGTGTCCAGAGCTTAGCTCTGGTACACACTACTGGTCGGTGTCGTGGTTGCCTGAAAGTCAGCGTGAAGTTTTAAAAGATAAAAATTTAAATGATGACAGTGCGCTACTTGGTATAGGTAAGCGAATTTTATCCAAGTTTACCCAAGCGGTTCCAAGTAACGTTGCATTTGCGGCCAATGCTGACGATGCACTGTTTGCCACCATTTGTTATTTGGTCGCAAACCGTAGCTTAGCCATGATTTCGGTGTGGAGTCCAACGTTTGCTTTGCAATTACTTGAACGTTTAGAGGCATTGCAAAAAGACGTGGTTGAGGTTTTACAAAGTGGTAAATGGGGCAATCGTGAGGCTTCATTAAAAGAAGTCACTGCACCGCATAGCCCTGAAAGTGCTCAAGCCTTAATTGCAAGTTCAAACGGCGAACAGATCGACTTTAAAAAACTTTGGCCAAAGTTAAGTCTAGTATCGAGTTGGGATACTGCAGGTTCAAAAGCGTGGGCCGAAAAATTAAAAGAGAAATTGCCCAATGTTCAGTTTGAAGGCAAAGGCTTATGGGCGACCGAAGGCGTAGTGACTATTCCCTATAACGACCAATACCCATTGGCTTACCAAAGTCACTTCTATGAATTTGAGTATTTAGAAGGTGAAAAACAAGGTCAAATCGTTCCTTCATGGCAACTTAAACAAGGTGACGTGGTCAGCCCGCTGATTACTTCGGGTAATGGCTTACTGCGTTACTGTCTAGATGACTGCTTAAAAGTGACTGGCTTTTTAGAACAAATTCCGTGTTTTGAGTTCCAAGGCCGCCGTTTTGGGGTCGATCTGGTCGGTGAGAAGTTAGCACCTGAAACCGCTCAACAGTTGTTGTTGCAGTTAAACGAAACGGAATCAAAAGCAATTTCTTTACTGGCGATTGATACCCAACAACAAGTTAAACCATTTTATTGCGTGCTTTTTGAAGGTGAAATTCATCACAGTATTAACAATGAATATATCGACAGTATCTTACGTCAAAACTTCCATTATGAACTTGCACGAAACTTAGGGCAGCTCGACCAGCCTCAAATTCGCCAAGCCAATAATGGCTGGAATGCGTACAAGAAACTAGTCATGTTTGATGGCATTATCGAAGGCAATATCAAACCTGAGCCACTCAAGAAAGTCACCCTGAATAGTTTGGAACAACTATGAAAGGGATGAAGCCATTTAATACTCGGTTTTTAACACTTCGACACGCCTTATATCTAGGCGTGTTGGTTGTGTCGAATACACATGCCATGACTTTAGATGAGGCTTTGTCAGCTAGTTTAAGGCATGAAAGCCAGCTTGAAGTGAGCCGTTTAAGTGTGAACCAGTCCACCGCTATGCTTGAACAGGCCAAGCAACGTGATGGACTCAAAGTTAATTTAGTCGGGCAACTTGACTATGAAAGAATAAATACGCCTTCACACGTCTTGTTTCCAACCGAAGGAAACCGTAAAGGCCGAAGTTTGCAATTGCAGGCAGATTATCCGATTTATACCTCTGGGCGGCACCGTTTAGGGATAGATATTGCCGAAAGTCAGCTTTCAGCCCAACACCAAGG
Source organism: Acinetobacter sp. AOR01_HL (assembly GCF_027855455.1). Lineage (NCBI taxonomy): Bacteria > Pseudomonadati > Pseudomonadota > Gammaproteobacteria > Moraxellales > Moraxellaceae > Acinetobacter > Acinetobacter sp. AOR01_HL. Next base: position 6,811 of record NZ_JAKTIM010000029.1, read on the forward strand.
CTTATCAGATCAAAGATCGGAAACTATTTTAAATACCGTGATGGTCTATACCGACGTATTAAAAAAGAAAGCCATTTTAGAACTCAGACAAAAGACTATGGCAAATCTGCAACGGTCTTTATATGAATCAAAGCGCCGTTTTGATGTCGGTATGATTACCCGTGCAGACTTGGCTCAAGTTTTAGCTCAAGTCGCACAAGGTCAAGCCGATATTACACAGGCGCAATCTAACTTGACCGTAAGCGAAGCACAGTTTTATCAAGTGACAGGTATAACGCCTGACGACCTTGTTCCAATCAATCAATTACCTACTATTCCCGCTAACCTAGATGAAATATTGGCTCAAACCAAGAACCATCCGGCTTTAATGCGGGCTAAATATGAAAAGCAGGCTGCCGAAAAACAATATGCTTTAACTAAACGCGAACTTTGGCCAACCGTGATGCTCACTAGCCGTGCCGGAAAGCAAGATGAAGCAAGCTATATTGGTTCTGAAAGTAATAACTATATGGTTGGGGTGCAGCTCAATGTACCGCTTTATGATGATGGACTAAATCGGGCCAATGTTAAAAAAGCACAGGCCGATATCGATTTGGCTGCGCAAAAAATTCGAAGTCTTGAGCTAGACTTGAACAAGCGTACCCGTACCACCTATGCGCAGCTTCAAACCATTCGACAAAATAAAGATGCATTGGCAACCGCTATACAAACAGGCAAAACGGGAATGCCCGATTATTATGATGAAGGACTTATAGAGACACTCAGCCTGACGAGTACAGGCGCAAAAAGAAAAATCACGGCTTTTCTAAAGCAGAATTCTCAGCAGAGTCATCTTCAAGAGATTCGTACTTGTACAGCGGAAGAAGAACATGTACCAGCCATGAATCAGTTTATTAGCGACATGGCAGAATACTATAACTTTATTCCAGCCTATAACTTTGAAGAACTGGCTCAAGGTCATCAGTATTTTTCAGGGATGAAACTCTCGGACTTTTCACTTTATTTTAAGGGTGAAAAGCTGGTAGGCATGTTTGGTTTATGGGATCAGCATAGTATTAAACAAACTAAAATTTTAAATTACAGCTCGGCCATAGCTGTGCTTAGACCCGTTTATAACTTTTTGACGCCAATGACAAAAGGCATGCGTTTGCCTAAACTGGGTGACTCTATTCAGTACCATGTGCTACATACGCTTATGTGTCATCCACAAGATTTGGCTTTACACCATAAAATGCTCGAAGATGCCTATAACAAGTCAAAACTGCAGGGCGTTGGTGTGGTGAGTTTTACGCTTTCACATAGAGACCCGCGATATCAGTTAAACCAGTTTTATAAAGGTGAACGTTTAACGGGTATGCATGGTTTTATTAGCTTTGAAGGTGACCCTCGGCCAAGTTTTGATAAAAAGCTGATTCCATACTTAGAGGTTGGACGTATTTAACTTAAAACTTGAAGTAATTTTAATGAAGCCCACGAAAGTGGGTTTTTGATATATTTATGCTTAGTCACTAAACATACATATACCACCACTACCATACAAACCGAAATTTAATAACATGGTAGTTAAGTGATGAAAAAGAGTTTATTGGGCGGTCTTATTCTGTCTTTGTGTACAACTCCAGCTTTTGCATTAAATATTTTATTGGTTAACGATGACGGCCTAACGAGCAATATCAAAGCACTTTATGACGAATTAAAAGCAAATGGTCATAACGTGCTTGTGTCTGTACCGTGTTCACCACAAAGTGGCCGCGGTGGCGCAATCGTGATGTACAGCTCAACAACAATTACCGCGGATAATGATAAGCAAATTGCGGCTGAAAATGGTTGTCACAACGGCGCAGCACCAATTGGCGCACCTGCGGCTGGAACCTTTACCAAAGCAGGTTATACCAATGGCGACTGGAACTACACGCATGGCACACCAGTCATGGCAACAGTTTATGGACTAGACGTGGTTGCACCAAAACGCTGGGGTAAAGCACCAGACCTAGTTTTATCTGGCCCGAATGAAGGCCAAAATGTCGGCAAAGTCGTTGTACACTCTGGTACGATTGGCAATGTACAGTTTTCGGCAGGACGCGGGATTCCGTCTATTGCCTTAAGCGCCGATACCAACACGGTAGATGACAAAACTTTAAACAACCCTAACTCTGCGATTGTGGCAAAACAAACTGTAGTGTTATTAAAAGAATTACAAGCTAAGGCAGGCAAGGGCCAGTTGTTGCCAAAAGGCATTACGCTAAATGTGAATTTCCCTAAAAATTTAACAACCAGCACGCCGTTTGCTTTTTCCAAAATTGGAACTTACGACTTATATAAACTGAAGTTCCAAGTGACCAAAGACAATAAAGGCAACAATCAATTTGGCCTTGGAATAGACGCGGCACCATCAGCACCAACTGCCGCTCAAATGTCGGATGAAAGCGCTGTAATGCAAAGCAAAATTGCTGTGACTGCAATGCAAGTTGCTTATGACCAACGACCAGCAGGTCAAGAATGGCTTAAAATCCGTTTAAAAAGCTTATTTAACAAGTAAGGAGAAAGACCATGAAACGTTGTTTATTGGTTTTACTCCTTGGGCTTGGATTGGCGGCTTGTAATGACAATGATCATGATGACCAAGTCTCGACTGAAAAACCTGTACTAGCACCGAGCTTAGATGTCGGAACTTATATTATTAGTACCGAAACTGATCAAGAATTACCTATGGCGGGTAAATACTATTCTGGTGCAGATGGGACTAAATTATTGGTTTTAGATGATGACGAAAACCGTGCCAAAATTGTGATGAGCTACGATGCAAAAACCAAAGCTTGGCGAAGCAACCAGTCTAATCAGGCGATGACAGTCGAATTAGCACATTATGAAAAAATTGCTGATCAAAAACTTTTGCTTAATCAACTGGTCGGCACCTACGATTTATCGTTTCCAGATGGAACGACGGTAAATGCCGAGGTTAGTGCACAAGGTAAAATTGTCTCGAGAGATCCAAATTGTGTGTTTACGGGTGTGATTACTGAAAGTGCCTTAGCCAATACAGCAAACTATCAACTGACCGATAACAAGTGTGATGCGCTAAAAAATAACTCGAAAGGTTATGTTGTGGTAGATGAAGACTTAGAGCCTATGAGTTTTAGACTCGTATCTGATACGGTTGCATCAAAAGACATTTGGGCATTTGCACAATCTTAAAAATAAAAAGGCAACGGATTCATTCCGTTGTCTTTCATTCCAATCTATCTTGCGCCGTTGAAACAATTAACATGGTTTGAAGGTAATAATCTACTCGTGATTGATTATTTTCTTTATGTGAATTATGCGCATTAAAGGCTGCATCATGAAGTTTCACGACCCGAGCGATCGGATTTGAACTACAACGAATTAAATATTCTTCGCGTGTTTCCGTTTCCCGTTTAGTTAATGCATCAACGGCCTCACGGACTTCTTTTCCAAATAAGCTTTCGATTTTGGCTAGGGTAAGAGGTGTGTCTTCAACACTATCGTGGAGAAGGGCGGTAATAATATAGACTTCTGAAAATCGGTGCTCAATTAATGAATTGACTACACCTTTAATATGGTAATCAAAGTAATCATGAGAACCATACTTTTGACCTTGATGCGATTCTTTTGATAATTTCTCTGCTAATTCAACTTTATTTTGAGTCATTTTTTGCTCTTATTACTTTAAGTATATGACACGGCCTAATGGGCGAGATGGGTAGCTTAAGTCATAATTTTATACTGAATAAGCTACTTTGTTGTGAATACTCTCGTTTGTTTGGTGAATCTCCACAATGTAATATTCAACATATGAAAACGGATAAATAAATTATTGCTATCTATAAATATGAGATGCGCAAAAATTTGCTCACTTTTATCTAAAATAAATCAAATTGAGCAAATATATTCACAAAAACTTATTTTTATAGTATTTTTGAGAAAATAATTGCTCATTTGTGCTAATGAAAAAATTAACGATACAGGCTTTACTAAATAAAAACTGGATAGATATAGCAGAACTAAAACTGCTGGAACCTAAGTTGGGTTCGGCTAGCGCCAGTGAACTAGAATATGAATTGGATTATGCAATTCAATATTTAGACAGACGAGATGAGCACGCCTGTAGTTTATCACTTCCTGTACAAATTCTTATCAAACACGAATCGGACACATGGTTTGGCTTTTTAGATGATATTGTTCCATCTGGCGCTGCACGCCGTTATTGGGTGAATTATCTAGATTTACAACGCTTAACCTATGCGGAACAAGAAAGTATTCTATTAGAAAAAGGTGGGATGGCACCTGTTGGTAATTTACGAATTAAAGAAGCATTGCCTCCACTAAACCCAGAGTCAACCTTGCACTTACGTTATTTTAGTAAGGAAGATGTGGCTGAGCGTAATATTGATTTTCTGGAATATGCTCAACAAATGGGAGCTATTAGTGGTGGTGCAACTGGTGCAGGCGGTGAAGCTCCCAAGTTGCTTATTCGTGTTTCACCGGAACAAAAAGTCTGGATTGACACCTACCAAGAAAAATTTGATCAGCCAGATCAGCATTATTTGGTGAAATTCCCGCGAAATAAACGTAGCGAGATTGATTGCGATATTCTCAGAGCTGAATATTATTACTATCAAATACTCAATGAATTAGGTTTCAACACAATTGAAACAACCCAAATGCAGCTCATTGAAGGTACAAAATATCCGTCATTGTGGCTTCCAAGATTCGATACAGAATGGTGTGATCAATATTGGCACCGCTATGGTCTAGAGTCTGTGTATTCTGTACTAAATAAGTCTTCTGGTAGTCATCTTAATCATTTCGAAGTCATTGAAGATCTATGTAGATTACTCACAAGCATTGACTCAGATTTTGATGTACCACAATTTGTTTGTGAGTGGTTACAACGAGATTTACTCAATATCATTTTTGGTAATTCAGATAACCATGGGCGTAATACATCATTTATAAAAAAATCTGGAAAAATTTATCTTTCGCCTATTTATGACTTTGCACCTATGAAAGCCGATCCGGAAGTTGTGACCAGATCGACGACTTGGGGAAGTCCGTACGAGGAAGGTGGTGAATACCGGTGGGCGCAAATTACACAAAAACTTGCTCCTTGGTGCGATCCCGATTTATCTCTAGCGACATTAAGGACTTTGGCGAATAACCTGCTTGGCTTAAAGCAACGATTAGTTGATAAAGGTGTACCCAAACAAATTATTGAAATGCCAGCGCTGTCATTTGATTACATAGAAGCTAAATTGAAAAGATGGGAACTGCTATGAATGTAAAAAATCAAACCCAAGACCGTCAGCAGATTCTTATAGATTTATATAAACAATATTTGTTGAGTGAGATTACTTTGGGGCAATTGCTATCGTATTTACGCAAAAATGTGTTGGGTTTATCGCAAGAACAATATGCTAATTTGGTGGGTATAAGCCGTCGGACTTTAACGGACATTGAGCAGGATAAAGGTAAACTCACTCAGTCTGTGTTAGATAAAGTGTTTAAGCCACTTGGTTTAAAAGCAGGGCTTGTACCTACGCATGAGCATATTGTTAGCAAAATTATAAAGCCAAACGAGTAAGCAACTACTTAAACGTTCACAAGCGTACGCTTGTGAACACCAAAATGATAATTTTTGAACCAATCTAATATATAAATTTTTGCAACTTTAAAATTTAACTTAATGATATAAAAGCAGATTGTAAATATTACTTAAGAATATCCTTAATTATGTAATTAAATGAAAAATAATAATTATTTAAATATTTTCTAGCCAATTTCACATTGACACTTCAAATATTGGAGATTACCATTTGCGGGCTGGCCTACATTGCCAGTCGGTTTTAGCAGACCGTTTTTTTGGACTACATCAGAGCTATTTCTTCTGAGGAATAGTTTTGCATGTAAATCTCGTTCCCTCCCGTAGCGGTAGGATGATCTGCCCCCATAAAGTTGGACAGTTAGTTAAGCAGTTTTTATAAACTGGTTTCTATATTGTACAGGGGATAAACCTTGTAGCTTCACCTTGATTCTCTCATGATTATAATAATGAATGTATTCTCGTATCGTTTTCTCTAATTCATCAATTGATTGAAATTTTTCTCCATGAAAGCATTCCGATTTTAATATTCCAAAGAAGCTTTCTATTACAGCATTATCTAAGCAATTTCCTTTACGAGACATACTTTGAATTAAACCATGTTGCTTTAATTGCTGTTGGTAATGAGCCATTTGATATTGCCATCCTTGATCTGAATGGAGAATTGGTTTCTCATGTCGCTTAAGTTTAGCTAAAGCATGAATGAGCATATCTTTCACTAACTCATAATTGAGTTTACGTTGGATTCGGAAGGTAATAATTTCCCCATTAAACAAATCTATAATTGGTGATAAATAAAGTTTTTCACCGTTAACATTAAATTCCGTCACATCAGTTGCCCATTTCTGGTTGGGATGGTTCGCTTTAAATTGCCGTTGCATAATGTTATCAGCCACCGTCCCGACACAACCACTTTTATATGAGCGATATTTCAATGCTCTGATACGTGATTTAATTCCCATGGTTTTCATAAGGCGATATACACATTTATGGTTGATTATTATTCCTGTACTTTTCAGGGCAAGAGTAATTCTACGATAGCCATAGCATCCCTTATGCTTGTGATATATGGACTTAATCTGCTGTTTTAACTCAGTATATTTGTCATTAGAGCGTACAGCTTTCATGTGATAGAAATAAGTACTACGAGCAATCTTTGCAATACTGAGTAAGAGTTTTAATGGATAAATTTGCCTTAATTCTGAAATAACCTGAACAGTGTCTGCAGTACAAAGTGTATTTAAGTACGTTGCTTCAGTTTTAAGGCTTTTAGCTTTTTTAAAAAGGCAACCTCCGCTCGTAAAGCGGTCACTTCATCAATGAGTTCCTGTTGAGATTTATCTTTGTCTTCTTTTATAGGCTTAGTTATTTTGGTTTTATCTTGTTTAACCATATTGGTATAAATCCTCGTAGTATTAAACCCGGCAATCCCTTCTTTATGATACTGAGCGAGCCACCTTCTTAAAATTGACGTCCCGCTCAGATTTAACCGTCTTCTAACTTCTCTTACCGGTATCTTATCAAGAAGCATTTGTACAGCCTTGATTTTAAATTCGGAAGAGTAGTAGGTTTTTTTAGTTTTAACATTCAGGCCATCTTCACCTTGTGCCTTATAGTTTTCAATCCATAAGCGGATGGTTTGGAGATCAACATTAAATTCTTGTGAAAGGATTTTATATCCTTTACTTCCATCTAAATAAGCTTGAATGACTTTTAATTTTAACTCTTTTGAATGCTTCGGAATTGGCATAGGGCACACCTCATAAGTTTAAAAAGTCTAACTTATGGGGTGCAGTTCAG
>NZ_JAKTIM010000030.1:0-4186 GCF_027855455.1 Acinetobacter sp. AOR01_HL
TCTCTAAAGGCTTATTCCACAATATAATTTTGAGATGAATAAGCCTACACCTAAAATCTACCGTACAACCAATTGGCCCACATACAACCGAGCTCTCATTAATCGTGGGAATATTGCCATTTGGTTTGATCCCAAAACACAATGGTATGCTCAACCAAAAAGCCAACATGGTCGAAATCAAACTTATTCCGATACAGCCATCCAATGCTGCTTAATGATTAAATCCATATTTCGTCTTTCTCTACGCATGGTCACTGGCTTTGTACAAAGCCTGATTAAACTTTGCGGATTAGATTGGACAGCGCCAGACTATACGACGCTTTGCAGAAGACAAAAACATATTGATATTGCGATTAGCTACCAAAAAAGTAGCAATGGTCTACATCTACTCGTAGATTCAACTGGTTTAAAGTTTTTGGGCGAAGGTGAATGGAAACGGAAGAAACATCAGCCTGAATATCGTCGACAATGGCGTAAGCTTCACATTGGTATAGATGCTGAAACGCTGCAAATACGTGCAGTTCAGCTCACAACGAACAATATCAGTGATTCACAGGTGCTCGGTGATTTACTTGGTCAAATACCACTTGATGAGCGAGTAGATTCTGTCTATACCGATGGAGCCTATGACACTAAATGCTGCAGACGAGTGATCTCAGATCGTCAAGCATATGCGGTGATTCCGCCAAGAAAAAATGCGAAACCGTGGAAAGATACAAAAGTTCATTCGCAAGAGAGAAATGAATTACTAAAAACAGTTAAGCGTCTAGGAAGAGCCCTTTGGAAAAAGTGGTCTGGTTATCATCGGCGAAGTTTGGTCGAAACCAAGATGCATTGCATCAAATTATTAGGCGATAAACTCTACTCAAGGAATTTTGACAGCCAAGTGAATGAGATCCATGCACGTGTAGCCGTATTAAATAAATTTACAGAATTAGGCAGACCTCATACCCAAGTTGTAACCTAAATTTTAGCAACTTAGGAAAACTTTACCTTCAAAGGCTTTATGCAACAAAGCCTATGCCAAAGCATTGCATCAACTCATCTTAGGATGGTCGAAAAATACGCTTTAAACATTCAATTTACATGACAAATTTATGAAAATATTATTATGACTACTTATATAAATTTTCCTAATTGCAAAAAATAGTGTAGCAACTTGCTACACTATTTTTTTACTTTATTTTTCTAACATTCGTTTTAGGAAAGCTTTTAATTCTTGTAAATTTTGATCATCAAATTGGCCCATTTTTAAAGATACCTTTAATGTATTATGGTCAAATTTGATATTACCAGCAACTTTCCCATCATATTCAATTTTATGTACAATTGAAGTTTGAATTACTTCTTTCGTTTCTCTTGACTTAAAGATTTTTTCAGCTAGTGATGCCAGTTTTGTCTGTTCAACTTCTTTTTTAAGCAATTTTGACCATGCTTCGAATAATGCTTCTTTAGCTTTTTCATGGTTTTCATCATGATCTGATAGAAACTTTTTCACTGCTGTAGCAGCGGTCCGTGCTAATAATGACGGCTGTTTCTCCAAATCTTCAATCAACTCTCCAGGTAATTTTTCATAAGATAAATATTTATACATATCTTCACGATTCAAACCTAATGACTTTGCTAACTTCTGCTTATTTTTTTTTAATTTTTCATCCAAAGAAGTTAATCCAACATATATTTCATAATCTGTCAGATCTTCTCGCTTTAAATTTTCAGCTAATGTTAATAAAGCAGCTTCTTCATCCGATGCATCAATAATGATTACTTCAATGGTATTCTTATTGAGAAATTGGTGGGCTTTCAATCGTCTTTCACCAGCAATCAACTCATATTTATCATTTATTCTACGAACTGCAATTGGTTGTAATAGCCCAATTTCTTCAATTGATGCTGCTAAATCTTCAATATCTTGTTGATTAAAGAGTTTTCGAGGCTGGTTAGGGCTAGCCTGAATATCTGTAATTTGTACATTACGTCTTAGCTCTTTGACATCGTTAATATGCTCCTTTTGGGCATGTTGATGCTTTTGAGTATTTTGCTGAAGACGTTTAGCCAATAGCTCTTTATTACTTACCATAGTATTTCCAGAATTATATTATCCGACACGCTGAACAATTTCTTGTGCTAAAGTTTCAAAAGCTTTTCGAACTTTTGAGTTTTTATCAACAGATAATAAAGGTTGTTGCAAAATTGCAGCTTGATTAACCTTAGTGCTCATTGGAATTGTGGTATGCAATAATTCTCCAACTTGATTAAATGCTTCATCTTTTATTAATTTACATACATTCTGACGCTCATCATGTTTAATTAATAAAGCACCTAAGAGTTCTAATTCAGGGTTAACTCTTCTAATTTTACTTAAATGATTAATTAAATCAGTAACACCATAGAGACCGTATTGTGAACCAGATTCAATTGGAACAATAACATGTGTCGAAGCGGCTAAAGCATTGCTGGTTAGTAATTTTAAGCTAGGAGGGCAATCAATAAGAATGTAGTCATATAATCCTTCTAGAATTTCCAATTTATTTGAAAGTTCCTCGGATGGTCTTGGTGCATCATCTTTCAATTGATCTTCAGTTTTACCAAGAGTTAATGAGCCATATATTAAGGAAACATTTTTAAATTTTGTTTCTTCTTCTAATGCTTCCGATAATAGACTTATATCACCAATAAGTAATTCAGCTGATGTAGTTTCAACTTCGCTAGGGTGTCTTAATCCTATATGTAAACTTGCATTTGCTTGTGGATCCAGATCAATTACTAAGACCTTATTTCCTAATTCAGCAAGCTCTGAAGCAAGATGTACTACAGTAGTTGTTTTCCCGCAACCACCTTTATGATTAGCTACAGCAATGATTTTAGTTGACATATTTGTCTTAAGGAATTTACTTTGATTTCATTTAATATAAAGATATTTGTAGCAACTTGCTACAGTTCCTTTGTCATATTTTTATCTTTTGAATTCAAAAGATGTGGGAAAAACATTTCTTAACTTTTTTAAAAAATATAGCTAGCTAATTTTAATTAGTATTAATTAGTTAATTATAATTAAACAAGTTTTATTTGTTTAAAAAACAATTAGATAGATTTTTTAAAGTGGAAGGTTTGTCACTAATAAGTGGAAGGCCTGTCACTGATAAGTGGAAGGTTTGTCACTAATAAGTGGAAGGTTTGTCACTGATAAGTGGAAGGTTTGTCACTATGGTGGAAGACTTGTCATTGTGATTTATTTTAATGTGTATTTTTTAATTTAAAACAATACAATTCAACTGCTTGTGATGTTGATAAGTTTGTTTTTATTGAAATAAAGGTGGAAGACTTGTCATTAGATGTTTTTTATTCTGTGGATAAAATATTTGTATAAAATTTAATTGATAACATGATGTTTGATAGTCAAGAATATCGGAATGGTGGAAGGCTTGTCACTTTAATGGTGGAGTATATGTTGAGTAATTCCACTTTAGTGGTGCTGTAGGCTATTCCTACTTTCAAATTGATTGCTTGAGCGACACAGATGAATTATCAAAGGTGGAAGAACTGTCACTTAAAAGTGTTTATTTTTATATTTATTCCACCATAAGGCTGAATAGTACCAAAATTGCACTTTAATAGGGCTTTGTTGCATAAAGGTTTGAAAGATAGAAGCGATCCTAATTGAGCCAAATTTAAGTGACAACTCGGGTATGTGGTCTGCCTAAGTCCGTAAATTTATTTAATACTGCCATACGTGCATGAATCTCATTGACTTGGCTTTGAAAATTTCTCGCACTGAGTTTATCCCCCAATAATTTGATGCAATGCATCTTGGTTTCAACCAAACTTCGCCGATGATAGCCTGACCATTTCTTCCAAATAGTTCTTCCTAAACGTTTAACTGTTCGAAGCAACTCATTGCGTTCTAGCGAGCTCATCTTTTTATCTTTCCATGGCTTCGCATTTTTTCTTGGTGGAATCACTGCATGTGCTTGCCGATCCGCAATGACCTGTCGGCACTGTTTGGTATCATAAGCTCCATCGGTATAGACGGAGTCAACTCTCTCATCTTGTGGAATCTGATCGAGTAAATCACCAAGTACCTGTGAATCACTCACATTGTTGGTTGTGAGCTGAACAGCGCGTATTTGTAAGGTTTTAGCATCTATACCCATATGTAATTTACGCCATTGGCGACGATATTCAG
>NZ_JAKTIM010000031.1:0-2133 GCF_027855455.1 Acinetobacter sp. AOR01_HL
ACCTCTCTTTAGGCAACTAGATGTAAACCCTGATTCTTTGGGCTGTATTGTGAAACTGGTTGAACGTAATCTGGTGGTAATTGATCAGCCATCTTGAGTTCAAATAAACGGACAAATGGGATAACTTTGCCGTCTGGATTTTTAGCAAGGTTCTGAAGATGTGATTTGCTGATACCACAATCAAGCAAATGCTTAAGAGCATCATGGAATGTAGTTTTATTATATAAATCAACTGTCTTCTTCCAGCCAAGCTGACGCATTAAAGAATAAAATTTCATAGCATTTTTAGCTTTGGTATAACTTGGCTTACCTGTCTTGGTATACGTAACTAATTGAGATTTAAATAACTCAAGTAATTGATCATCATTAGCGAAATTCATGTATTTACCCTTCATAGTATTTAAGATGGGGTCAAACGCTACGTGCCAGAGGCGTAGCAATAATTCTGGCTGTTCATGTTGCAGCTTAATTAGCTGTAATAAATTAGATGGATAACCATTCTTGGTTAAATAAGTTTTACAAATACGGGCTTCTAAACGAAGAATGGCGTTAGCAAATGGCAAGGCATTATTCATAGCAATAACAAGTGATTTAGAGCGCATACAGCCCTTATCTGCTTTCTTCTGTAGCTTATGTAATTGGCTTTTTACTTCTTCAAATTTGCCATAAGCCTTAGGTCGAATAGATGCACCATCATTACCCCAAGTGATGTAGTTCTCGTACTTAATCTGTCTAGCTTTACGGTGACCCGAAGCCAAGTTAGCCATATAATCCAAAGTTGGTTGAACCATATTCTGATGAGGCAATCTAAATAAATATGTCGTATCTAGATGTAAGACCTCAGTATTTTCCAAGTCCAAAATCGGGGCTAACTGGGGAAAGGCTTCGAGTAACATGCCAAGCATATGATCAGAACCTAATTCTATAGACTCAAAACCATACACATTGTGACCTTGTAACAACTTCAATGGAGATGCCTTAATCTCAACATAAGGTGTTCTATTGATTGTATGCGTATAAAACTTCATAGCCATGTCGGTGTAATCACTAGGAAGAGACTCAAAAGGATGATAAAGCTCCCCTGTCGTTGTAGTTCCATCATCCAATTTACCAACATGTCGAGTCGCAGCAGGAATACCAAAATCGCGAATATCACCAGTAAACCAGTGATTATTCTCTAAGCTACGAACATGCGTAGGTATGATTGGAATAGCTAACCGCAGAAAATCAAGCATGATGATTACTCTGATTTTATAGTTATTAAAATTTGTTGTTTGATCATGAAATTCCCCAATTTCTATAAGATTCTATAATTCTATAGAAATATAGTACAAAACAATTCTATAAAATTCTATAGAATTATAGATATTTTTTTAGAGGGCAAAAAAATGGCTCAAAGTATCGCTTTAAATGAATGGGAACAAAAAAAGCTCTATAAAAAAATGATAGAGCTGAATAACAAATTGGCAGACAAGGATATGAGAGGCATATCTAAAGAAAGCCAATTAGTACACAGAATATTAGAGTTAACAATTGACAAATTAGACATATCAGAAAGCGGAAGTATCATCATTAAATGAACGATGAAGAATACAAAAAAATCTGTAAAAAGATAAAAAAAGTACATGATAAAATCACACCAACAGGTAGGCTTTCAACCGCAAGATCGGATGCGATCTGCGGATTTCTTATATGTGCAATATCAGATGGATTAGAAGAAGAAAAAAAATATGTAGGTGAACGATCATACAAAAGATACATAAATGATTTAAAAAAATGTGGTATTACAGAAAAATTTATAAATAAAGAACATGAACGAGAAAAAGCTATAAGAAAATTTCAGGAAGAATATCCTGAAATTATACATGCCCTATTAAATATAGATTTTAAAAATCAAGTTCCAGAAGGTTATGAACCACCAAAAAGCCAATACAACATAGAAGAAATAATCGACAAAAAGATTAAATAATAAACAAAATATATAGTTGTTGCGAAAGGTTCTCATTAAGTCTAAAAGCATTGGTATATATAGCTCATAGACGAAATAGAAAAAAACTTTCCGAACTCAGGCACACTATTAGATAGCAGTGTGCCCTCTCACCTCAAGCTGTTCTCTCCTCCTCCGCCTCCTCG